>CAZQAF010000011.1:0-67786 GCA_964591175.1 uncultured Desulfobacteraceae bacterium
TGGTGATGTTTTCCTTAAAGGGAGAATATATCGTCCAACTGCCGCTGGATGTCATTCGGGTGGCCATCCCGCTTTGCGTTTATTTCGTGATTATGTTTTTCGTCTCTTTCTATCTATCCATGAAAGTAGGGGCCACCTACGAACAGTCCACAACACTCAGTTTCACGGCAGCTTCCAACAACTTTGAATTGGCCATTGCCGTAGCCGTGGCCGTATTCGGCATCGATTCCGGCCAGGCTTTTGCGGCGGTGATCGGCCCGCTGGTTGAAGTCCCGGTACTCATCAGCCTGGTCAATGTCGCGCTCTGGTTTAAACGCAAGTATTTTCCTTATGCCGTGGAAACCCCGACAGGCGTCTGTCATGTTACCTGTGAACCTTAAGATGAATTTGAAAAAAGTGCAGATAGAACTGGATATTTCTGATGTCCAGCAGGTATTGGGCATCGTTCTGGATGAGGATAAAAACAAGGCTCTCGAATATATTAAAGGAAGTCTTGTCAAAAAGATCGAGAAAGTCCTACAGGCGCATTGAGTGCCGGTTTTCGTGGCCAGTTACGGCCCTTCACAAACAGAACGCGTTGGTCGATGAGCCCAGCAGGTTGCTGCAATAGCTAAGGAGGATCCCGATGATTTTGACAATTTCAAACCAGGAATTTCAGGATATGCGGATGGCGGCCATGGATGATGACAAAGATGAAGCCTTGCGCCTGGTCAAAGATTTTATCAAAAGGCTGGAGCAGCAGAAGCAATACGGAATGAAATCGCATCTGGATGGATAAAGTATGGCAACATCGATCACTACCCATGAATAATAAAAAACACATACAGGATCAAACCATGAAAATGTTCATCAGAATTGCGCTATTTCTCTTTTTTATCTCGGGAATCGCCCATGCAATGGATATCACCACATTGCTTAAAGCGGTGAAAGACCAACCGGAAGTAAAATTTGAAGAACTGTCCGTAGCCAAAAGCAAGAAGGCTGTGAAAAAGGGTTATGCCCCCCTTTTCCCCAAAATCTATGCTGTAGGTTCATACGAAAACTACAATTCGCCGACAAATTTTCGGCCGTTGCCCCCCACTGAAGTCAATATTGCCGCCGGCGAATCGATCCCGTTTTCAGATGAAATTTTTCGTTATGGGGTTAAAGCGAGCATGCCGATCTTTGCCAAAGAAATATTTGACACCGCAAAACAGTTAAAAACACTGACTCAGAAAAGTGAGATTCGCAAAAAGATTACCCTGATTCAGAATGAATCGATTGTCGTGTCGCTAAACAGCACTCTGGAATATCTCAAGCAGACAAAACATTTTATCAAAGAAAGGATTGCTTCACTGGAAGAAACCAGAAAGATTCTTGACATTGGGGTTAAAAACGGGCGGATTCCGGAATCCGAAGTATTTAAAATCGATAAAACCATAAAAAGTTTGTATTTGCAGCTCAGCGATATCTCATCCAAAGAGATCGATGTGATCCGGGATATTTATTCCGTAACCGGAATTCAAATCGAAGGTCCGGTCCTTATGACGCTGGTAGTAACACCATTGGCACACGGTGATTATATTGCACTTTCATTAGCCCGAAAAGATGTCGATTCCGCAGAACAAGCGGTGAAGATAAAAAAAGATTATCTATATCCAAAGCTTTTTTTAAACGGTTTTTATACCAAAAATTATGGAGATGCTTATAACACCGGCGAGAGCATCGATCGGGATTATGGCGCCATATCGGTAAATGTCTCTTTTCCGCTTTTCGACAGAACCCCTTATATGGATGAAGAAATCGCCAAAATCGATCTGAAAAAGGCAAAAGAAAACTATCGTAAGACAAAAAAAGATCTTGATGCCAAAGCAAAGAGCCTCGAACAGCGGCGGCCGGTCATCGAAGATGCCATTGGCCAGGCAAAGAAAAACATAGAATTGTCGGAAGAAATTTTAAACATTTCCAAGGTGTCTTTTAAAAACAAACGAATGACCATCGAGGATTACCTCAAGTACGAAATCGATCTTTTGCAGGCAAAGGCGGATTTATCATTATGGGAAAGCAAAAAATGGAGTCTCGTTGCAGAGCAAGCCGTTTTATACGGACAAAATTTATTGGGAGTCGTCCAATGAAAAAAATTATTCCAATTGTTGTTATTGTCGTATTGCTGGTTGGTGGGGTTGCTGTTTTGAAAATTCGAAAACATGCACTTGCTGGGGCCAAACCGCCGAAAGTTTTGGCTGCGCATGTGGATGGCGTCAAGCTGGAACCAGCGGAAATAACCCTTACCCTGCCGGTGCTGGCCGAGGTGAGATCCGAAAGAAACGCCACGGTTTCAACCAAAGTTACAGGTAGCGTTACTGAAGTTCTTAAGCATGAGGGAGACCGGGTGAAAGCGGGTGATTTGATTGCCAGAATCGATAACAGGGAACTTAAGGATAAAATATCTGCATTAAAATTAAAACTGCCGAATATTGACTATGAAATCGATTCAACAAAAGCTCAGATAGAATCTTTAAATATTTCTCTTAAAAACGCGATAGAGACTCACAAGCGGACCAAAGAACTTTTAAATGTAAAAGGCGCATCCATTGAAGAGTTTCAAAAAGAAGAATCTGAAATCTCTTTGCTGAAATCAAAACTGAAAACCATAGAAAATGGATTACAGGTCCTTTACATCCAGAAAAGCATCACGCGAAAAAATATCCATGAAATTGAAACCAGCCTTTCCTATACATTAATTTTATCACCACTGAACGGTATCGTCTCCAATGCATTTGTTTCCGAAGGTGAAATCGCCGTACCCGGAAAAGCGCTTTTTTCCATCAGTTCCGATGAAGGGAATTATCTTGTCGTTCATTTACCTGCCGGCATAGAACCCGTATTTTTGAAAGTGAGTCAAAAAACGGTACGATTAAGTTCTTTGGACGTGGCAGACCAAAACGGCCTCAGACAATACCGGGCACAGATTCCCAAAGGTCTGCGTTTTGTGTCAGGAGAAATCGTGGATGCATCCCTGGTCGTATTTTCAGGCCGTGCGACCCTGGTTCCTTTAGATGCTATATTAAGCCGTGAAGGGAAACAGATGGTGTTTATTTACGAAAATGGAAAAACATCACCTGTCTCCGTTCGCATCCTCAAAAGCGGTAAAGAAGGCGCTGTTTTAGATGTTTCGTTGGAAGATAAAATTCTGATTGTTGCGAAACCCGACATCCTTCTTCGCCTGTTGACCGGGGTCCCGGTAAAGGTGTCCGTTATTTAGTTCTACCTCAAATGATCGTAAACAAAACGATGAGGAATATTAAAAGTCCAAAAATACAGGGTCTTGCGCTTCTATTAATCGGTTGCGATAAAACGGGCATAGAAAAGTTATTATCAGCCGTTTTTTTTCATCATTTTGTTTACCCTTTGGGAAAGCCGATGATGCTCCATCTCCTTTGTTATCAAGGGTTCGCAGTAGACGACTACGACTTCACCCTTGATGCCTCGGATATGGGGCACGCTCAACTTTCACTCAATTGAGGTTCTATCTTGGATTAAAACCAGATCGCCGAGGAGATTATATTTCATGTTTGAGTTTTTCTACAAGCGGCCCCATATGTTATACAGCATCATTGCCGCCTTTTTTGTCATGGGACTGATCGGGCTGATCGTCATGCCGAAAAACCTTTTTCCGGATGCCGAAAGGCCCCAGGTTGTCGTGATTTCACAGGTTCCCGGCGCAACGCCCGATGTGGTTGCATCCACGGTTTCAAAGCCGATCGAACAGGAAATCAGCACGCTGGGACTTGTCCGGGATATCAGCTCGGTCAATATCGCCGGTATTTCTGTGGTCAAAGCCGAGTTTGAGTATGAAAAAGGCTTAAACTCGGCGGCGGTTGATGTCAACAATTCCTTGAATAAGATAAAAGCAAAACTTCCTCCCAACGTAAATCCTTCCATCTACATTGCAGGTGCCTTCACACTGCCGGTGGATATTTTTGCGTTAAGCCCCGCAAATAAATCCGTATCCCTTGGAGATATCAGAAAGATTGTTGAAAGCGACATCAAGCCCGCATTGTTGAGAGACCCGGCCGTCGGGAATGTGGAAGTGTTTGGCGGTTACGAGGGTGCTTTTCTCATTGAACTTGATCCGTTAAAGAGCAGAAGTTATAATATCAGTCCCGATAATGTTATTAATTCCCTGGGACAATTTAATAAAAATCTTCCCATCGGATTTGTCAAAGGGGATAACCGATTCTATACACTCACCTTTTACGGAGAAAGAGATCGCGTTGAAAACCTGAAGAATCTTTATGTGGCACCCAATGTCAGGCTGGCTGATATTTCAACGGTGAATTGGAGCTATCAAAAACGATTTTCAGGTTATCTGGGCAACGGAAAAGAAGCCATTGCCGTCGCAATTCAGCGCACACCGGGAGGAAGCGTGCTGGCCACCAGCACGGCAGCGCGGAAGAACATCAAAGCTCTCGAACATCGATACCCGAATATTCATTTTGAAATTTCGGATACCCAGAGAGATCTACTTCAGACCGCCAACCGGAACATGCTGGAAGCCTTGAGAGACGCCATTATTTTCACATTGATTGTGCTTCTCTTTTTTCTGGGGAATTTGAAAGCCATCACCGCCGCCCTGATTTCCATCCCCATGGTATTTTTTTCCACGCTGGCCATTATCTGGCTCAGTGGCGGTGAATTAAATATCGTTGTTTATACTGCAATTATTCTGGCCTTAGGCTTGCTCGTAGATGACGCGGTGGTTGTGCTTGAAAATATTGAGCGACATATGAGCGAACTCAAGGAAGAACTGGAAACTGCCATTGAGAAAGGGACAAAAGAGGTTATTGCACCTGTTTTTGCCGGAACCGTGGCCACCATATCCATCATAGCGCCCCTCATGTTCGTAGGAGACTTTCCTCAGCGTATTTTCAGAAACCTGATCTCTGCTTTGATCATCGCTTTGCTCGCATCGTACTTTCTTTCCATTACGTTTATCCCCCATTTTTCAAAATTTTTATACCGAAAAGGAATAAAAAAAAATCGGTTCGAGAATCTTTGTGAAAGGCTTTATCAAAAATCCCTGGGGCGTTTGGTAAATCCCTATATTTCGGTGCTTAAATTTTCAAACGGCCGGCATTCACTGATACGAAAAATCCTCATGACCAGCGCTGTTTTTCTTTTTCTTATTTTAAGTTTAAAAACCATCATGCCGGTGATCGGAAAAGACGTCATGCCACCCATGGATACGGGTATTATTAAGGCCAATATAAAATTCAGCGCCAATGAAACCGTTGATGAAGCCATCAACCGAATTCAGTCATTTACAAAATGGCTGCATACACGACCCGAAGTTGAAAAAAGCTCCATTTCCTTCGGCAGTGAACCCGGTGTGCTTTCGCTGGGAAACGGCGCACTTCCCACCGAGGCGGTCATGAGCATCATTTGTGTGGACCGGTTTTCAAGAAAAAAAACACTGTGGCAGATCGAGGATGAAATAAGGGATCAGTTAGGACGTTTAAAAAATGTAAAAAGCGTTGACGTTTATGACTTTGGCGCCACGCCCATGTCTTCCATTAAAGCGCCGGTGGATGTGCGAATCTTCGGAGAAGATTATCGTGAACTGCCGGTGGTCGCCCAAAAGGTTAATATCGAACTCGCAAAGGTCAAAGGCTTGACTTCCACAAACATCAGTTGGGACAATGATTTTTCTGAAATCGTCCTTAACATTGATCAGAATAAAGCGCAGTATTATGGAATTTCTCCGGTTCAAATGGCCGGGCAACTGGCGCTGAAGGGGTTTCCGGTGTCCCTTAACGCCAACCTTTCCACCTTTACCGTACAACCGGTTCGGCTCTATTACCAAGGTCCGTATGGTGAAAATGCCGAGACGTTGAGACTGATCCCCATAAAAACACCAAAAGGGTTTGTCCCGCTCTCACAACTGGCGCAATTGAACTACTCTCTGACCCCATCAAAAATTGAGCGGGATATGATGCTTTACAGTATCGATGTAAATGGTTATCGGGCGAAACGTCCTGTCACCATCTTAACGGCTGATGCGATAGATTCCGGCAAGCATCTTGACACCTCCGGGTTTATCGTCAGCCAGGAGGGAGATATTAAACAGTTGAACGACAGTTTCTCACGAATGATCAAGGCCATTGGAATCGGGGTTATCATCCTAACCTTTGCACTGATTTCTATTTATCGTTCCGTAGTGTTGGCTATGGTAATGATCGTTGTTTTGCCGCTGTCGATGATTGGCGCATCCTGGGGCATGCTGCTTTTCAACAAACCCAGTTGTATGCCGAGCATGGTGGGGATACTTCTTCTATTTGGCATTATCATTAAAAATTCGGTTTTACTGGTTGATTTTTACCAGGAGCATCGAAAAACGGCAGCGCCTTTTGATGCAGCCGTAGAAAGTGTCAGAATCAGATATAGACCCGTTATGATGACGGCGTTCGGTACCATTGCAGGCATGATTCCCATAGCTCTTGAAAGAGCGGTGGGACTGGAAAGGCTGTCGCCTCTGGCAGATGTGGCTGTGGGGGGCCTCCTGATAGGAACGATACTGACGTTGATTTTTGTGCCCATGTTCGCCTACAGCTTTGACAGGAAAAGGTAATCCAAAAGAAATGTTATCTTGAATAATACCAGCATAGAGTCTTTCCGAAAACAAAATTAGAACGACAAGGGGGTAATTAGCCAAATGAAATTAAAGCGCAACCATCATAAAAATGATCAAACAACAACGTTTCCCTGGTCTATATGGAGCAGCATCCCCCTGAATAAAAAAATATGGATATATCGGTTGGCTGTATTTTTAGCAATTTTTTTGACTTCGAATGCTTTATGCTATGCATCGGATCAGAAAGTCGAAAGTTTGAAACAACTGATAGAAATTTATGACCCGACAGATTGCCGGGAATGCCATGAAGAAATCTATGACCAATGGCAAAATTCCCATCATGCAAGATCCATCACAGGGATATTCATGGAACGGTACCTCAAGAAAGGTCCTTTCTCGGTGAAGAATCCCGGGCATGCCACCAAAAAGAATTTTCCCTGTTTTAAATGCCATCTTCCACAACTGGAGAAAGCAACCGATGCAGTGGCGGCAGAAATTGCCGGGGTTATTTTAAACGATGACAAAGCCACTATGAAAAAACTCAACATTTCCTGCCTGGTCTGTCACCAGGACAAAGCCGTGGTCCATGGTTTGCCGGAAAGCAATGTCATGTATGGTCCCAAGGCTAAAAAAGAATATCCTGAAAAAGAGCACATGAGGGTCAAAAAGAGTCCCTTCATGACGCAAGCTGCCATGTGCGGCCAGTGCCACGGCTTAGGACCCATTTTTGAATTTGATTATCCCATTCAATGCGCCACGCTCTACGGAAGCTACCTGCATGCTTACATCCCGTCCGGCGGCACTCAAACCTGTCAGGAGTGCCACATGAAAAACGCCGACCATACCTGTCCACCCAACTTTAATGATAGAAAAGAGGTGTCGGAAAGACTGCGACAAGCCCTGCCCCTCGAAGTGGAAGTATTGAGTTACCGGTTTCAGCCCTTTGAAAAAATATTTGTTTCAACCATTGTCGTTAAGACAAAGATCACCAGCAAGGCCGGACATAGAATTCCGGACGGCTGACCTTCCAAGAATCGGGTGGTCCTGGAAGTGACCGCGACGGACAATAAATCAAAAGTTATATTTAAAACATCGAAGATCTACATGCCTCAGTCGACGACATCACTGGACAACACCATGGTGTACGGCCCTGACAAAAAGCTCGGAATCATCAGGGATACGAGCATTCAACCGTTTGCATCCAAAGAAGAAACATTTGAAATCAAGGTTCCTGAAAGCGTCAAAGATGTGAATGTCGCGGTCAGTCTCAGTTATCAGCTTCGGCCCGGGGATGTCTATCCGATCCAAAAGATCATAAAAAAGGTATCTGTTGGAACCCCGTAATACTATATTTTTGGAATAAGGATGACGCATTATTTTTTTGTTGACATCGATCTGTCGTTTGTGTACTACAATGTACCATAAGCAAGAGGCAATTATCATGAAAACAAAATATTCAAACACATTGAACGGTGACATAATGATGTCCATGATGCGTACCCGAGGTGCGCCCATGGATTGATCATCTGGAATTTTTGATCGTTAAAGCCGTGGGTAATGAAAAAACCTGCGGCTTTTTTATTTTTTAAGGAACAATTATCGAATGTTTTTAACCCGCTTTACATCAAATATCTGCTTCATCGCCATACCTGTCCGGCTCCGCCTATGGATAATGACGGGGCTCCATTGGGAGCCGCATCATGGCAGTTTACCCTTATTTAAGTAGGAAACAAAAATATTTGCCACCAAGGCACAAAGACACGAAGGATTTTATTTTATTATTCTTTTTTAGTGTCTTGGTGTCTTTGTGGCGAGAAAAAATTGCCACAAAAAGTATAGAATTTAAAATTAAGAAACGAATAAGGAGATATACTCATGGCCAAAACCATAGAAGAGATCAATGCCAAAATTCGATCCGGAAAAGTGGTGGTGTTCACCGCCGAAGAGATTATAGAAGTGGTCCGGGAAAAAGGGATCAAACAGGCTGCTCGGGAGGTGGATGTGGTGACCACCGGAACCTTCAGCCCCATGTGTTCTTCGGGCGCTTTTTTCAACATAAAACAGCAAAAACTAAAGATGAAGTTCGGCGGCGGATTCGCCACTTTGAATGGCGTACCGGCGTATGCCGGCCTGGCAGCCGCCGACATCTACGTGGGGGCCACGGCGATTCCCGACGGCGATCCCCGCAACGGCAACGGCCGCCCGGGAAAATTCCGGTATGGCGGCGCCCACGTCATCGAGGACCTGGTTGCCGGGAAAAAAGTCCTGCTCAAAAGCGGTGCTTATGGTACCGATTGTTATCCGCTGAAAGCCCGGGAACAGACAATCGGACTGGAAGACATGAACGATGCATTCCTGTTCAACCCGAGAAACTGCTATCAGAACTATAATGTCGCCGTCAACCTTTCCGATAAACCTATATACACTTACATGGGAAAACTCAAACCCAAGCTGGGAAATGCATACTATTGCAGCGCCGGTCAACTGTCACCCTTGCTAAACGATCCGTATTTCCGTACCATCGGTATCGGCACCCGGGTATTTTTCTGCGGTGCAGAGGGCTATGTTGCCTGGCCCGGCACCCAGCACAATCCAACAGCGCCGAGGCTGGAAAACGGCACGCCGCAAACCCCGGCCGGAACCATTGCCCTGATCGGAGACATGAGGCAGATGAGTGGGGAATGGCTTCGGGCGGTTTCCTTTACCGGATATGGCGTAACACTGAGCGTGGCCGTGGGGGTTCCCATTCCCATTATAGACGAAGACATGTTGCGTTCGGTTTCCGTTACCGACGACCAGCTCAAAGCGCCGGTGGTCGATTACAGTGAATATTATCCCTTGGGCCAAGGGGAAGCAAAACTCGGGGAGGTCACCTATCAGGCGCTGAAATCCGGAAGTATCCGCATCAAAGACCAAAAGGTGCCGACCGGATCTTTTTCCAGCTATGCTTTGGCCCGAAAGGTGGCCCATCATCTCAAACAGGTCATTGAAGACGGCGATTTTTTGCTGACGCAATTCCAGGCGCCGCTCCCGGGTGCTGCAACAGAAAAGGAGGCCGCATAATGAAACAGACAAAACTGGTTTTTATTTTTCCTGAAGATACCGTTGAAGAGCCGGTAACCTACAACCTGATCGCCGATTACGGCGTCCGGGTGAATATTTTGCGCGCCAGCATCGATCCCGGGAAACAAGGACGTATGGTGGTGGAATTGGGGGGCGAGGAAATTCAGATTTCTCAAGCCCTGAACTATCTGGAAAGCCTCGGTGTAGTGGTTGCGCCGTTGGCTCAGAAGATCCGGCACCTCGAAGACCGCTGTACCGGCTGTACGGCCTGTGTGCCCCACTGCCCGACCCGGGCGCTGGACGTGGATCGTGATTCCTGGAAAGTATCCTTTGATTCTGAAAAGTGTATTGTTTGTTTCTCCTGTCTGGAAACCTGCGTTTATCACGCCATGTCAGTGGAAGAACAGTTTGCATAGGAATTCGTGTTCCCTTGGCGCCGTAGCCGTACTTGGCGGCTGCGGCGCCAAGCTTCCGGTGTTCGCCCTGCTGGCTTTTCTGCTGGCCGTGACCGTATTTCAGGTCGGGCGATTCATCGGTTTTTAAAGGAGCAAAAATGGATACTTTCGCGGTTATTCTCATTGTCGGTCTGGCGATGTTCTACGTCGGCCGAAAATTTTTCAACAATCTTCGAAAAAGCGCGCAGCCATCCTGCGGCTGCGGTTGCAGCGCCTGTGATGTTCAAAGCATCTGCACGGATCCGGAAAATGCCGATAGTGCACCTTTTCACGTGAAATAATAGTATCTGAAGCTTTTTTTAACATCGAGCGCCTGAACACATACGGGAGAAAATAATGTATCGATATTTAAAAGTATTTTCCGGAAACTCAAGCAAAGAACTTGCTGATGCGGGAACGCTTTTCACCTGATGGGCGCTATTTAAGGAACACACGGTCATTTAGGATTCGAAGCATTTATCGGACGGACACCGTGTCCTGATCTCGGGTTAACCAAATTGGTTTCGCAGCGCTTTTTTATTGATTTTGCCCACGCTGGTCTTGGCAATTGAGTCAACCAACTTTACTTTGTCCGGAACTCCGAATTTTGGAATTATTCCGTTTTCGACAAACTGTTCGAAATAGTTTTTCAGATCTTCTCCGGTAACCGTGTTCTTAAATTCATCTTTTATCACCACCAGTGCAAGGGGTCTTTCCCCCCACTTTTCATCGGCAATACCGATCACGGCGGCTTCGCTGACCGCCTCGTGCCGGCTGATAATGTCTTCCAGCGCCAAAGATGAAATCCACTCCCCGCCGGTTTTGATAACATCTTTGAGTCGATCGGTGATTTGGAGATACCCCTCTTCGTCAATAAAGCCGATATCTCCGGTATGGAGCCAACCGCCCGACCACAAATCTTCACTCTTTTCCGGATCTTTCAGATAGCCCTGGGTGAGCCAGGGTGTTCTTACCACCACCTCGCCGGTGCTTTTCTCATCATGGGGCAGCGGTCTCCCATCCGGATCGATGATTTCGAGATACACATTGGGAATGGGCAGCCCTGTTCTGCACCGTATGCCGATCTGTTCGTCCATTCCCCATTCGAGCATCTTCGGCTTTAGATTGGCCAGCGTCAGGACCGGGCAGGTTTCAGACATCCCGTAACCGGTGAAAACATTGATGCCCAGATCGAGAGCCGATTTGCAAAGCCCGCGGGATAAGGCAGAACCGCCGATAATCACTTTCCATCCGGATAAATCATAATTTTCAATGGCCGGGCTGCTGATCAGCATGTGCATAATGGTCGGCACACAATGTGAAAATGTCACCTTTTCCGATGCGACCAGTTTCATCAGCATCTCGGGCTCGTATTTTCCGGGATATACCTGCTTTGCGCCGAGAAACGTCATCAGATAAGGCATCCCCCAGGCGTGAACATGAAACATCGGGGTCATGGGCATGTAGACATCTCCGGAATTGATAACAGCCTGTGACTTGTATGCACAAAGGCCGGACATAATGCCGTAGGTATGAAGTACGAGTTGACGATGGGAAAAGAATACACCCTTTGGAAAACCGGTGGTGCCGGTCGTATAAAAGGTTGTTGCCACGGTATTTTCATCCAAATCCGGAAATTCATAATCTTCGGCGGCATGGGAAAGCAGGTCTTCATATTCTCCGCTGGTAGCCAAAGACGTTACGATGCTTTCCGGCTGATCTGAAATCAGAATAATTTTTTTCGGCGTCTCAAACTGATCTTTTACGGACTCCAGCAATGGAATAAAATCCGAATTCACCAAAATCACATCATCTTGTGCATGATTAATCGTATAAATGAGCTGATCAGGGGACAGCCGGATATTGACGGTATGGAGCACCGCGCCCATCATGGGCACGGCAAAGAAACATTCCAGATAGCGGTGGCTGTCCCAGTCCATGACCGCCACGGTATCTCCGGGCTTGACCCCGATATTTTTCAATGCATTGGCCAACCGATGGATTCTCTTGCCGAGGCCGGCGTAAGTATATCGCATTTTGTCCCGATAGATAATTTCCCGGTCGGGTGAATAGACAAGCGGGGTCCGGAGAAAATGCTTAATCAGGAGTTGATAGTTGTAAGCCGACGGTGTGGGTTCAATTATGTTCGCTGTCATGTTGGCTCCTCATATTAAGAATGAGACGAAACGCATATTTTATAAGAGCGGCATCCTCAACTTATGCAATTCTTAAAATTTAATATAGCAGAAACAAATTAGAATTCAAGGAGATAAAACAGCGGGTAGTAAAATCCGAAAAAAGTGATTGACAAGAATATCGGCATCCGTTGAAGATTGGAATTTAAGATGTATCCGCATGAGGCGGATAAATCTGTAATTCGGTGCTAGGAATCTGTGATTTTAAAAAAGGAGGTTCAAGATGTTGCTTGAATCCTATAAAATGGAAATTTTCAGGGCCGAGTGCAATCCGGGTTTTGAAGCGCTGCATTGTTTTGCCCATCTGGATCAGGATGTGGGAGAGGCGATCCCTTACCTCAATGCCGTTCTCGGCGGGTTTACGTATCAAAAAGACCCGCCCAGCGTCACCTTCAAAGCCCATGGCAAACTCATCACGGTTCATGGCAAAAAGATCGCCGTCAATGCACTTAAAGATGAAATCGAAGCCGCTAAAATCATCGAATGGCTGAAACGAGAGATCAATTCGGCCTGGAAAAATCGAGATAATATCGAACCCCTGTACGAAGCGGCTCCCCACCCCAAGGTCATTGAAATCCTCAAGCTGCTGCCGAAAACCAATTGCAAAGAATGCGGCCTGCCCACCTGCATGGTTTTTGCCGCCCTGGTGGCCGAAGGCGCAAAAGGACCTGAAAACTGCCCGCCCTTGTGCGATGCAGATAGAGAACGACTGACGGGTTATTTGGGGCAATTTCGCTTTGATTATTAACGGCAATAGGATGAGGTGCGTTGACACAATTGATACAATGTAGTATGAACTAATTATCATATAGAATATAGACTACTAAATTTTCAATAAATTCAAAATTTTTAGAGAGATAAATTGTGAAGCTGCCATCCCGGGTTTCAAAAAAGCTACTATTTTTATATCTTGGGCTCTTTCTGATCATGCTCCTTGCTTCAGGGTGCAGCAGTGATACCGGTTATACGCCGGTGAATTTCTCCAACACCGTTAAAATAGAAAAATCCACATCCTTAAATGACAAATCTCACACGTTGAAAGTCGCCGTATCGGCGATGGTTTCTCCCAAGGAAACCTTTTCCACTTATCGCAATCTGCTTGGCTATATCGGCGAACATCTGAATTACAAGATTCAACTCGTTCAACGGAAGACATACGATGAAATTAACGAACTTTTTCTAAAACGACAGATCGATTTGGCATTTATTTGTTCAGGACCCTATGCCGTCGGTAAAGAAAAATATGGTTTCGAGGCATTGGCCGTCCCTGTTATCCGGAACAAGCCTTCTTACCAGGCGTACCTCATTGTAAACAAAGACAGCGCCATCGAGAATCTTGAAGGGTTAAGGGGAGGCGTGTTTGCCATGACAGACCCGGCATCGAATACCGGTGCCATGGTGCCGCTCTATTGGCTGGCGAAAATGGGCGAGAAACCGGATACTTTTTTTAAAAATGTTACATATACATACAGCCATGACAATTCAATACTCGCCGTTGCTAAATCCTTGGTGGACGGCGCTGCCGTGGACGGCATGATCTGGGAGTATTATAACGCCCGAAATCCGATTTACACATCCCAAACCCGCGTGATTAAAAAATCGATTCCTTTTGGAAGCCCGCCTTTCGTGGCATCCAAATACCTGGCCCCCGAAATCAAAGCAAAAGCCCGGGATCTGCTCCTTAACATGCACAAAGATCCAAAGGGCAGATCCATTTTAAAGGCGCTGATGATCGACCGTTTTATATCCCCGAAGGACACCTGGTACCAGCCCGTACGTGAAATGAAAAAACAACTGAATATCGTATACAGGGATTCGAATGTGGCCCAAAGATTTTAGAAAACGGCTCATATTGACCATTGCCGTAATCGTCATGGTCAGCGGCCTGATTATTTCCCAAATCGTCATCCACCGATACAGCGCTACCTTATTCCAAATGGCGGCTGCCCAGGGCGAAAATATCGCACACAACCTTGCCTTGGATGCCGCCGACAAAATCCTCATCAATGACTTGGTTTCCCTCCAAAATCTCCTTGACGACCGGGTACGAAGCAATCCAAAGATCGCCTATCTGTTTGTTGTCAGGGATCACCGGGTACTTACCCATACATTTTCTAAAGGAATACCTGTTGAGCTGATAAATGCCAATGCCCCGGTTAACAGCCACCAGGGGCATTTGAAAAAAATTATTTCAAACACAAACGACCGGTATATGGATTTTGCCTGGCCCATTTTTGAGGGCAAAGCCGGTATATTGCGTCTCGGATTATCTGAAAAACCGTTTCGAAACCAGATCCGTCAACTCTGGATTCGAATGAGTGTCATTGCATTTGTGATTTTGATACTCGCGTTGGTTGTCGCACATCTTCTGGTCAAACATATCACTCGGCCGCTGGTTCAACTCACCGAACAGGTTGAAAAAATCGATGAAGGTCATTTGAATGTGAACATCGAAAGCAACGACCATGACGAAATCGGCCGTCTGGGCGCATCTTTCAAACAGATGCTGACGCGTATCCAGAATTACACGCTGAGGCTCACAGAATATGCCAACCGCCTCGAAGAGAAAAATAGAGAACTGAATCTCGCCCACCGACAAACCCGGATTTCTTTCGAAATTGCCAAGGAAGTGGGCGCCTTGCCGAACTTAAAGGCGGTTTGCGAGTTTCTCGTTAAAAAGCTTCAAAATGTCGTCAAGTGCCAACATATGGTATTTGCGGTTTTCAGCAGCAAAAAGTCGGTTTTATTTGCCTATTCGGGAGACAATCTTACTACGGTAGAGGGAAACACGGTTGATACTTTGGCCATGGATCTGTCAAAGATCGAACAAATCGAATGTGTTGACAGCAATCAAATACATTTTGAGTTTAACGAACTGTCGTCGGCAAAAAAAACAATGGTGTATCCTATTCGACTCGAAAAGAGGCTGCTGGGAGCGATATATATCGGATGCCCCGAAGGCTGCGAATGCGCCGTCAATGAACTCGATATTATCGACTTGGTTCTGAGCCAATCCGGCGGAGCGATTTTGAGGGCAACCTTGTATGAGGATGAAATCGGCGATTTGAAACAAAAGGTCGATCAAACCGGATTTTCCGGCATGATCGGTAAAGACCCCCAGATACAGGTCATATTTAAGCTAATTGAGGATGTCGCGCCATCGGATGCGACGGTATTGATCCAGGGCGAAAGCGGTACCGGAAAAGAAATGGTGGCCCATGCCATTCATCGCAACAGTTTTCGCAAAAACAAGCCTTTTGTGGTGATCAACTGTTCGGCATATCCGGCAACGCTTTTGGAGAGCGAACTTTTCGGGCATGAAAAAGGCGCATTTACCGGTGCGCTGAAAACCAAGCCCGGTCGTTTCGAACAGGCCGACGGTGGTACCGTTTTTTTGGATGAAATCGGCGAAATACCGCCTTCCGCCCAGATCAAACTGCTGCGGATATTGCAAAGCAGAAAGTTCGAGCGATTGGGCGGTCGGGAAACACTGTCCGTGGATGTCCGCATTCTGGCGGCGACAAATAAAAACCTGCTGCAGGAGGTCAAAGACGGCCGATTTCGTGAGGATCTTTTCTATCGTTTAAACGTCATTCCGATCCACCTGCCACCATTGAGGGATCGGCGAAACGATCTGCTGCTTCTTGTCCGGCATTTTCTGGATCGGTTTTCCAAAACACAAAACAAAACCGTAAAAGATTTTTCCACGGAAGTTATGCGAAGACTGATGGATTATTCATGGCCGGGAAATGTTCGGGAGCTGGAAAACACCATAGAACATGCCGTGGTTCTGACCAAGGGCGAGCAAATCCAGGTTTCGGATTTGCCCTCCGATTTTTTACGAGCAAAAACACCCGCTTCGAACAAAACGGTCAGCCTTGAGGAATCCGAAAAGCAGCATCTCATTGAAGCTCTCGAAAAATGCCGTTGGAATAAAAAGAAAGCCGCCCAAATTTTAGGTATCGGCCGCAGCACCCTGTACGTCAAACTCAAAAAATATCAATTAAAGCCGCCCACTTATCATTAAATTTCATTAAACCCGATCCATAACCGTTATGTCCAGATAATGTTCAGGCCAATAAAAAATGTGTCTATAATCTGGACACCCATAATGTCTCGTTATTTCATGATATATTCTCAAATCCAAAATAATACGTCCTGAGATCTTACACACTGTACAAATCGGTATCGGTTCTATTTTTTGTATCGATTTTCGTTGTTATTCACATCTTAGACACTCACCTCGTTTTTAGTAACCAAATTCTCCTTTTAATTTCATATAGATAATACCACCATACTTTTTGTATGGCAGTATCTTAGAAACCCTCAAAAGGTCGACGTCCACTTCAAATATCCATGGCACAGGTCTTGCTCTGTACTTGCTCTGTATTTGATCGTTAGAAACCTTGATTCCGGAAAACCTCTAAAAAAAAATCAGGAATGAAAAAAAAAATTCTCGTGATGAACGCCGATGAAAAAGAAAGCGGTGACCTATGCACCCTTCTGAATGAACGGCAGTATCTTGCCACCCCAACCTATTCATTGCCGGAAATGATCACGTTCATTCAGAATATCCAATGCATGGTTGTGATTATGGATCTTGATACGGTTCCCATTGATAACCGGACCATTCGGGAATTGACCCTAAAATACCCGGAGGTCTACTTTTTATGTCTATCCAAAGACCGATTTCACCCCCACCTAAAAGAAGCTCTGTGCTACCACATTTATGCATGTATCAATAAACCGGTCGATCCGGATGAATTATTTTTCTGGCTGAAAAGTATACGCGAAGAGAAGGGCGTATGAAACAACCTTTTAAAATAACTTTCAATAATTTCATACCACAAAAACCTTAATGAAGGAGGTATTTAAATGGAAAAGAGTACGCCATCCAGCCGGAGCCCGAATTCGAAGAATGAAGGCGGTCTCGCTTCTGAGCTTAAAAGCGTGAACCTAAAGCGGAGAACGTTTCTAAAAAATTCCCTGATGGCCGCCGGAAGTCTGGGTGCATTGAACTGTTTCTTGGAAAGAGATGCCCTGGCAGACGATGAACAAAAGGCTGCGCCATTGCAGTTTCCAAAAAATTTTTCCGACGGAAGTTCACTGGAACGCATGCGGGTGGAGCTATTACAAGCCCTGAAAAAACCGGTCTCCGAGCGCAAATGGGTCATGGTGATCGACCAGAAAAAATGTGTGGGTTGTGATTCATGCACGGTATCCTGCAATTCGGAGAATAATTTACCGCCGGGTGTGGTCTACCGTCCGGTTCCGAAACAAGAGGCCGGTACATTTCCGAATATGGCCTGGATATTCACCCCCAAGCCCTGTATGCACTGTGACCAACCGCCCTGTGTACCGGTTTGTCCGGTTAAAGCCACCTGGAAGCGCGAAGACGGCATCGTGGTCATCGATTACGATATCTGTATCGGATGCCGAAATTGTCTGGCATCCTGCCCGTATAACGCGCGAACCGCCGATTTCGGTGATTTCTTCGGCAGGGGAACCCCGGAGATCATGAGTTATGAAACCCGCCCCAACTATGAATACAGCAAAGACTGGGTCAGAAAACCGGGTACCGAAAAATCTCCTATCGGAAATGCCCGAAAATGCACCTTCTGTTTGCACCGAATACGCGTCGGCATGCTGCCGGCCTGTGTGACCACATGCCTGGGAGGTGCGACGTATTTTGGCGATTACAACAGCAAGCACAGTCTGGTCCATGAACTCATCGGATCTGCCCGGGTCAAACGGTTAAAAGAAGAGCTGGGTACCCAACCTTCCGTATATTATTTGGTATAAAAAAGGAGAATAAACGATGAATAAACCACAAAAAACCATATTGTTTATTATCTGGCTGGTTCTGTTGGTTTGGGGACTGATCGGGGTTTTCCAGCGTATGTCGTCAGGTGAACTCGCCATGAATTATGGGAGCTACATCCCCTGGGGATTATGGGTGGCCGGAAAAGTGTATTTTGTCGGTCTTGCCGTTGGGGCATCCTTTATTGCATGGTTAATTTACGCTTTCAACATTCGAGCCCTTAAACCGTTGACGCGAATATCCCTGCTGATATCCATCGCCACCATCATCGCCGGCCTTATCGTCATCTCTTTTGATCTGGGCCACATGTGGCGCTTGTATGAAGTTTATACAAGACCCAATTTTTCTTCCCTCCTGGCGATCGCCTCCTGGTTAACCCTGGCGTATTTGATTTACCTGGTGATCGTATTGGGAATCGATCTTAAATCCGGACGACAAACAGGAAATGTACCCCGTGTTTGGGGCTGGGTCGGCATCTTTTTCGCCATCGCTTTTTCCGGTGCCAATGGTGCGGAATTCGCCACCATGGTTTCCAGCCCTTACTGGCATTCGTCCATAGGACCGATTTTGTCCATTGCCGGGGCCTTGCTTTCCGGAATTGCACTGGTGCTGGCTGTCAGCGCTTTGTCCGCAACCGACGACGGTATTGATGAGCAAATTATTAAAATATTAAGCCGGGCAGTCATCGGCCTTATTCTTTTCGTACTGGTATTGGAATGGTCCGAATATTCGGTTGCCATGTGGTATGGCCGAGGGGGCGATTATATTTCCATATCCTCCATCCTTTTCGGTCACTACTGGTATGTGTTCTGGATTGTCCATCTGGCTATCGGATCCATCTTACCTTTGTTTCTTCTGTTGTGGCAACCCGCCAAACGCCTGGTCGCCGGTTTTTCCGGAGCCCTGGTGGCGATAACCTATATGGCGGTTCGCTTGAACCATGTCATTCCGGGTCAGATCACGCCGGCCATGAAAGGTTTGCAAGAGGCCTATACGGACAAGTGGCTGACGTTTAAATATTTCCCATCTCCCACCGAATGGGCGGTTTTTGCTTTTTCCGTAGCCGTCTGTATCGCCCTGTTTTGGCTGGGCAGCCGCATTATACCCGTTGGTTCACTCAAATCCGTTGACGAGGGAGGACGATAACCATGAACAAGGAGACGAATACACCAATGACCCAAAAGACTCAAATCGAAAAAGAAACATGTCTTTCCCGGCGTAATTTTATAAAATCCACGGCCTTTGTGGGCGGCTCCGCCGCTTTGGGGCTTCAAGCCGCGAAAACAATCGGCGGTTTGTTTGGCAAAGAGGCTTTGGCCGCCACACAGCAGGCAGCGCCGTATATACTCTCCGAGCCTCAAAACCTAATTTACAGTACTTGCCTGCAGTGTCATGTGGCCTGCCCGAACAAAGCAAAGATCTGGGACGGCACCTTGGCCAAGCTGAGCGGAAATCCTTACAGCCCGCAAAATTTTCTTCCCCACATTCCGTTTGATACCAAACCCGAAGAAGCGGCGACGATAGACGGTAAGCTTTGTGCCAAGGGCCAGACCGCCATCCAGACTTACTATGATCCCTATCGTGTGCGAAAAGTACTCAAACGCGCCGGCGAACGGGGATCCGACAAATGGAAAGCGATTCCCTTCGAACAATTCATCGATGAAGTCACCAAAGGCGGAAAGCTGTTTTCGGATATCGGCGACGACAGTCACTATCCCGGGTTTGAAGAAGTCATTGCCCTTCGGGACCCGAAGCTCTCCTCGGCCATGGCAAAGGATGCCGAAAGTTGCGGTAAGGGCAAAATGACTGTGGCCGAGTTCAAAGCAAAATATCGGGATCATCTGGACAAACTGATCGATCCGGATCATCCGGATCTGGGGCCCAAAAACAACGCGTTTGCGTTCATGGCCGGCCGTATCGAGCATGGCCGCAAGGAATTGATGAAACGGTTTACCGGTAAGACGCTGGGCTCAAAAAATGCCTATGAACACACCACCATTTGCGAACAATCCCACCATATCGCCTATAAGAAAATGACCGCTCACAAAACCGAACATATGAAACCGGATTTGATGAACTGCGAATTTGTATTGTTCTGGGGAACCGGTGCATTTACGGCCAATTTCGGTCTCACATCCATGGCGGAAAAAGCGACAACCGGTCAGGTGAGCCGAGGGATGAAAACGGCAGTGGTCGACCCGCGCCTGTCCCATGATGCCGGAAAAGCCGACTGGTGGCTGCCGGTGCAGCCCGAAAAAAACGGTACCCTGGCCATGGCCATGATTCGCTGGATCCTGGAAAATAACCGGTATGATCAACGCTATTTGGAAAACGCCAACAAAGCCGCCGCCAAAGCTCACAACGAGCCCACCTGGAGCAATGCCACCCATCTGGTCAAAATCGTGGACGGCCATCCTCTGGAACTGCTTCGGGCGTCTGAAGTCGGTGTCGGCGCTGAAAACCAGTATGTGGCATCCAAAAACGGACGGTTTGTTGCTGTGGACCCTGAAGATGAAAAACATCCCGTCGAGGGTGATTTGTTCGTAAAAACCCAAGTGAACGGGATCCCGATTAAAAGTGCCTTTCAACTCCTGGCTGAAGAAGCTTTTGCAAAACCGTTACAAACCTATGCCGATGAATGCGGTGTGGAACTGAAAACCATCGTTGACGTCGCCCGTGAATTGACCTCCCATGGCAAACGGGCAGCTGTGGATATGTACCGAGGTCCGGTGCAGCAAACCGACGGTTATTATTCGGGATGTCTGGTCATCACTTTGAACGTATTGATCGGAAATGCAGATTACAAAGGCGGACTCATCAAAGGCGGCGGCCACTGGCATGAAGGCGGCGGAAAGCCGGGAAATGTCTATAACCTTGGGAAGCTGCATCCGGGCGCTCTGAAGGCTTTCGGTCCCAAGATGACCCGGGAACAAAGCCGTTACGAAGATTCTACGCTCTTCAGGGGGAAAGGTTACCCGGCCCAGCGCCCGTGGTATCCGTTCACAGGCAATGTCTACCAGGAGGTCATTCCTTCTTTTGCCTCAGGCTATCCTTATCCGGGGAAAATCCTGTTAACTCACATGGGGACCCCGGCATTTGCCATACCGGGTGGCAACCAGCACATCATAGATATGCTCAAAAATCAAAAGCAGGTGCCCTTATATATTGCATCGGATATCGTCATCGGAGAAACATCCATGTATGCAGATTATATTTTGCCTGACCTGACATTTTTGGAGCGATGGGGCATGCCGCATCCCTCGCCGGATAATGCCACCAAAATCAGCAAAATCCGTCAGCCGGTGGGAAAGCCGTTGACCGAAGAAGTAACGGTTGGGGGTGAAAAGATGCCCATTTGCCTAGAGACCTTTATGATTGCCATAACCAAAAAGTTAAATTTATCCGGCTTTGGCAAGAACGCTTTCGGATCGGGTATGGATTTTACAAAGGCCGAAGACTGGTATCTCAAACAAGCCGCCAACATTGCCTTTGGCGATAAGGAGGGCGAAGCAGTGCCGGATGCCGACGATGCCGAGATGGAGATCTTCCGTAAGGCCAGAAGACACCTGCCGCCGTCGGTCTTTGATGAAGCCCGCTGGAAAAAAGCCCTTGGATCTGAAACACAGTGGCGGAAAACGATTTATGTGCTTAACCGGGGCGGTCGCTTTGCGCCATACGGAAGCAACTACAATGGCATGTACATGAAATCTCAACTCGGCACTATGTTTTACCTGTTCGTTGAACAAGTGGCCAAACAAAAGAACAGTATCAGCGGGAAATATTTCAGCGGCGTGCCGATCATCGGCGGTGAATTTGATGCTGCAGGAAAACCCCTGGTTCGGTCCAAAGCTTATCCATTTAGGATTATCACTTACAAGGAACCTTATGGTGGTCAGTCCCGTACCATTTCAAACTACTGGGGCAACATTAACCTGCAGCCGGCCAATAAAATTCTGATACATCCATCAGATGCACGCAAACTGAGAATTAAGCAAAACCAAAAAGTCAGGCTGGTCTCCGCAGACAATCCAGAGGGCCGGCTGGAACTTAGAGACGGTGGTAACAGAGTGATTGACATGATCGGTCGGGTGAACATCGTTGAGGGGATGAGACCCGGGACTTTGGCGGTCTCATGGCATTACGGCCACTGGGCTTACGGATCCAATGAAGTCGTTGTGGACGGGAAAAAAATAGAAGGTGACAAGCGCCGTGCCGGTGGACTTTGTACCAATTCTTTGCTGGCGGTGGATCCGGTAATCAAAAATGTCTGCCTGACCGATCCCATCGGCGGCAGTGCATCGTATTCCAACAGCCGTGTCAGCTTGAAACCGTTATAATAAAAGGTACTAAAGTTCCGTGCGGTCGGTATTGTTTTTTAGATCCCTTTCGACATGATTGGGAAGATATTGATTCTGTTATTTAAAACATGAAAAATAAAGTTCATCTTGTTATTGCTGTTTCAGTCTTGGTATGGAGCCTGCTTGTTGTCGCTCCGGCGAAAAGTGGTGAAAACCAATCTGTCGGGCTAAAGACAAGCAGGCGACATTCAACGGTTCCGGCCATGAGCGATACCGCCGGCAAAGGGATGGTCATCGGAATCGATGCCCGACATCTGTTGCGGCTGATGGAGATGGACCCCAACATTTATGTGCTGTATATCGGCAGCAGCATCGATTTTAGACACTGGTTCGCTGGTTCCAAAAACGCCGTGCATATTACTTTAAAGCAGGTTAAAGACAACACCTTGCAGCTGCCTAAAGACAAAACGCTGATTCTCATCTGTCCTTCCGGGCAACAAAGTCCTGCAGCGGCCAAAAAACTAACCGCTCGAGGCTATGTCGTTTATTACGTAATCGGAGGTATTGAGGCGATGAATAAATACGAGAAACATAAATCGATGCCTCAGAAAGAGAAACCTGTCCAGGAGTCCGGGGGAAAAATCATCCGGCAAAAGAATCATGAACCACATTACCCGGAATCCACTTTCGAAGAAGAAGACATGGGATGCTGAATTTTTTGAATCTATAAGAGTTGATTTCAATTTTTTTTGTGGTATGTTATGTTAACGTTAACATAACTTCAACGACGGATATGCATATGCAGAATTTCGACACGTTACTGAAAAAATCAACCGAAGCCCACGGGCATTTATGTCCGGGTCAGGTGGTAGGGGTGCGCATGGCCATGCTGGGATGCCGGCTCATCGGCCTGGATGAACCGACCCGTATCGATCAGATTAAAAAACTTATCGTCATTGTCGAGATGGACCGGTGCACCGGCGATGCGGTGGCTTTTGTCACCGGCGCCAAACTGGGACGCCGGTCGTTAAAGTTTAAAGACTACGGCATCATGGCCGCGACGTTTATAAATTTGGAAACACAAACGGCGTTTCGGGTGATTTCCACGGAAGAAGCCAGAGATCTGGCGCCTGCTTATGCACCTGAAATACCCGAAAAGTATCCCCGGCAGCTTGAAGCGTATAAACGGATGCCGGACAGTGTTCTCTTCAGGGTTCAAAAGGTTCGGGTGGATATGAGTGAATACGATTTGCCGGGTCCAACGCGCAAAAAAGTATCTTGCAGTCAATGCGGGCAGGTGGTCAGAGACAACCGCGAAGTGGTTCAAAACGGTTGTATTTTTTGCAAGCCCTGCGCGCAAGAGGCTTATTTTTCGGAAGCAAAAGAGATTACCTGGCCCGATATGAACTGGACACCCGCTCAATAAGAACAAAAGTTTGTCGCCGCCGAAGCACTAAGACACGAAGAAAACCCGTAAGTTTGCTTCGTTCCTAATTGGCCTCCGACCCGGAGGGAATGTGGGAATATTGGATTTGAAGGAGGAGATAAAAATTGATAAAAACCATTGACTTAAAAGATGCGGTGGGAACCAAACTGGCCCATGACATCACCGAGATCCGGCCCGGAGAATTTAAAGGCGCCGTTTTCCATAAAGGACACACGGTGTGCAACGAAGATTTGTGCCATTTACAGAAACTCGGGAAGAATCATCTTTATCTCATTGATTTAGAAGCGGACGAGATCCATGAAAACGAAGCGGCCGCCATTATGGCCAAAGCCCTGGCCGGTAAATGGGTCGTCTGGAAAAATGAACCTCGTGAAGGAAAAATCGGGTTAAAGGCAGATATAGACGGGTTGCTGGCTATCAATGTTGCGGCACTGGCGGCGGTCAATATGATCGATGAAGTCATGTGTGCCACCATGCACAATCACACGCTGGTAAAAGCCGGTGAACTGGTGGCCGCCACCCGGGCCATCCCTTTGGTCATGAAACGGGCGCCTGTTGAACGGGCCGCCGCCATAGCCGCTCAAAACGGCGGCGTGATTTCCGTTCGCCCGCTTCGGCAGGGAAAAGCCGGCCTGATCATCACGGGAAACGAGGTGTATCGTGGTCTTATCCAAGACCGTTTTGCACCCATTCTGTCTCGAAAACTCATTGATCTGGGCTGCGAAGTGGATCGCGTCAGCTTTGCGCCGGACGATGCCGAAATTATTCGCAGGGAGATCCGCGCGCATATTGACCAAGATTGCGACCTGATACTTTTAAGCGGCGGTATGAGCGTGGACCCCGACGATGTTACCCGCAAAGGGATTCGTCTGGCAGGTGCTGATAAGGTTCATTATGGGGCTGCAGCGCTTCCCGGCGCCATGTTTCTGGTGGCGTATATCGGGAAAGTGCCGCTGCTCGGCGTACCGGCCTGCGGTCTGCATCACCGTACGACCGTTCTGGATCTGGTTCTTCCCCGCATTCTGGCCGGAGAAAAAATCGGCAAAAAAGAACTGGCTTTTTTAGGTCACGGCGGACTTTGCCAGGATTGTCCGGAATGCACCTATCCGCATTGTGCCTTCGGCAAGGGAAGCTGATGGAAAATGATAGTCGGAAAAAGGAAAATATAATAAAATGACCGATGTTATACAAAATCATGACGGGCGGGTCGTTGCCGTATCCGTTAGCTTGAAAAAAGGTGTCAAAAAAACAAACATCCTTCAAGGCAGTCTGATCGAAAACTACGGCCTTGAAAACGACGCACATGCCGGTGACTGGCATCGCCAACTCAGTCTTTTGGCCATAGAGAGTATTTCCAAAATAAGGAAAAAAGGCATTGACGTTAATCCGGGCGATTTTGCCGAAAACATTACGACCGAGGGTATCAGGCTCTGGGACCTGCCCGTAGGCACCCGGCTGAAGCTCGGAGAAAACGCAGTGGTTGAAATTACCCAAATCGGCAAGGAATGTCATGATCGCTGTGCCATATTCAAACAGGTGGGAGATTGTGTCATGCCTCGAGAAGGCATCTTTGTAAAGGTTCTTAAAGGCGGCGCCATCAGTCCCGAAGATCGCATCCGAATTCTTAATCATCAACGAGGAAATGTCCCACATGACGAAACTTCTTGATCCATACGGCAGAACTATCGATTACCTGCGAATATCCATTACCGATCGTTGCAACCTCGATTGCCTGTATTGCGCCCCTTTGGGCGGACGAAAAAGACTCTCTCATGCCGAGATACTTTCTTATGAAGAGATTTTCCGGATAACAAACGCTGCGGTACTTTCCGGAATTTCAAAGATACGCATCACCGGAGGAGAACCGCTCCAAAGAAAAGGAATGGTTCGGCTCTGCCGGATGCTGGCGGATATAGACGGTATTGAAAGCCTTGCCATGACCACCAACGGTATGCTTTTAAAAGAGTTTGCGGCGCCCCTTTTCGAAGCCGGTGTCAGGCGGGTGAACATCAGCCTCGACACGCTGAAACCCGAACGATTCAAAAAGATAACCGGAAAGGATCTTCTATATCAAGTACTTGAAGGAATTGAAGCCGCGGAAAAGGCCGGATTGAATCCCATCAAGATCAATGCGGTGGTCATGCGCGGCATTAACGATGATGAAATTGAAGATTTGGCCGGGCTCACCCTGGAAAAGCCTTATCATGTCCGGTTTATCGAACTCATGCCCACACAGGGCCACACCAAGGAAAAACATCACGCGCTTTTCATGCCCATCAGTGAGATGATTGACCGGATTAACATGATGGAGAATTTACAGTTCATTGACAAAGACCATTCTTTTGGACCGGCAATGCTCTACTCCTTTCCCGGAGCGCCGGGCAAGGTCGGTTTCATCGCGCCGCTGAGCAGACATTTCTGCGAAACCTGCAACCGCTTGAGGCTCACAGCCGACGGAAAGCTCAGGACCTGCCTTTTTTCTGAAAAAGAAATTGATGTCAAAGGATCAGTGAGAAAAGGCGCCTCTATGCAAGAACTGTCGGATTTGTTCAAACACGCAGCGCGAAACAAACCGCAACAGCACCATTTAAACGATATCGCTCCCATAAACCCTTCCAACCGGACCATGCGGGCCATCGGCGGTTAAGTACGAAATGTCCGGATAGCGATATGGCAATGATGTGCAACGCGAAAAAATTTAGAAAGGATTTGACGGATCGATGACGTCCGACAATGATAGTGAATCCGAAGAACAAACCTTACTGGTGGCCATCGATTTTTCCGATTGTGCCCGTGGCGCGTTGCGTCATGCAAAATCGCTTTTATCCGAAAAACCCGTTCGAATCGTTGCGCTTCACGTCATCGACCATGATTTTATTGCAGAATGCCTCCGCCATGAGTTGGGTGATGAAGGCCAGATCAAAAAAAAGCTGTTTATGGAGGCAAAAGAAAAGCTTCGAGATTATTTGTCTCAAGAAAACTTGGGAAACGATCAAGTCCAAATGATCGTCAGCGAAGGGGTTCCCTACATAGAGATCAACAAAAAGGCTGTGGAAAACAATGTGGATATGGTCATTATCGGAAGCTGTGGAAAGACCGGCGACATGGGCAGAATATTTTTCGGAGGCACGACGGAAAAAGTATTAAGATTCATCACGCGGCCGGTGCTTTGCGTTCCCCCGAAGTCGGACTACCGAATGGATTGACGACGAGAATGCACATTTGAATTATCAAACTTAAATTACCCTTGATAAAATAAAGTAGATCGTATAAGCATTTAAATACGGTGATGGAGTTCACCGATTAACCGCACGCACGTGCTGATAACTCCTGCCATGCTCAATCCTCCGGCGGGAGTCTTGATAAAGAACTACCGCACAAAACTCCCGCCACACATCAGGGCGGGAATTTTTTTAGGATCCAACGAACCGGCAACTTGCTGTGCCGGCTCATACCGGACATTTTTTGGATTCAACCTGAAAGTTCCCCTTATCATTGTTGTTTTCTTTTATATCCACTTCGACGGTTGCGGGTATAAAAAGGTTCCATCGAACATGCGATTCATAAAGCGCGTAAAAAATAAAGATATCGAAAAACACAACAAAAAAAATGATCTTGGTATCTCTGAACTGGAACTTTACAGGCGCCTGGAGGAAAAAGGCTGCCCGGTGTGCAGTGTACTCGAACACCATGACCGGCAATATTTTTCCTGGTTTTCCATTGAAAAGTACCATATGCCGGCGTTTCTTGAATCTCTGACGCATGCACTTGGATTCTGTGCGAACCATGGCGCATACCTGGATCGACAGAATCATTGGGCGTCACAAATCACCGCCGTTCACCGGTATACGGTTTCACGAGTCAATATGCGGATGGCCGCTGGTCTGTCTGAAAGAAAAAATGATTTAAGGCGGATATTTAAAGATCGGACACCCTGTCCGGTTTGTGCATCCTATGGAGAAACGTCGGAAAGGACCCTTTGGTTTTTTAAAAAGATGATAGAAGAAAAAGAGGGCCTGAATAAATACGGCTATCCGGGCATACTCTGTTTTCCTCATTTTAAAAGTCTCACCGACAGCGCCTCGCCAAAAGTGTTTGCCAGGCTGCTTTCAAGTCATGAATCGACGATGTTGTCGACCACCAAAGAACTGGAATCAATTAGACATCAGGAAATGAAACTTGCGGCGGAATCAGAACAGATCCGGCATGCATTAAACCTGACCGTAGGCCGCGAACAGAATCCCGGCAATCCCCTTCTCCTGTCCAGGATTTACAAACTATCTGAAAACCGGGACCCTCTTGCAGATTTTATCTCATCGTTAAAGGAAAATACCGGCTGCCCGATTTGTCTGAACATTTATCATTCCTTGAGCCAATGGATCTGCTGGCTCGACAAAAATATCATTTCTGCAGACAACTTCGACGCCGTGAGCGATGTTTTGCCGACTTGCAATGCACATGTCTGGTCATGCATCCGTCTGGGAAATTCTGCGCTCCAATTTGCCGCCGCATTTGCTGCGTTTCGAGCCGTTCAAGAAAAAGTCAATAATGCCGCCCGTCACTTGAAACAAGTGAGAAAACCCCGGAAACAAGGGAAAAAGGAAATGCAAAACAATCAAGGCATTATAAAAGTCGACCCGAAAAAAACCATCACGGGCCCCATCTATTGCCCCCTATGCAGCCGGATGGATTCGGCCAAAAACCGGGCGCTGAAATTGCTTTTTGCTTTGCTTCAAGAGCGTCGATACCGTATAGATTTTGAAAATGGCCATGGATTATGCCTCAAACATCTCGCCGACGCACTCGACATGCAGCCTTCAAATGAAATTGCCGGATTTTTAATCCGGGTTGAATCCGCCAAGCTGGCGCTTTTAGAATGGGAGCTCGAAGAAGCCATGAGAAAAACGGCCTGGACAGCCCGCCCGGAAATTAAAGGAAGCGAACAATCAGCCTGGCACCGGGCCCTTGCAAGATTTTCCGGCTTGCCGATATCCGAATAAATCAGGAGCACAACGAATTGGAAAAACAATCAACGGCAACAGGGAAATGGCTGAATCGCAATATTTTAGGGTTTGCCCTGACCAGCTTTTTAAGCGATTTTTGTCATGAAATGGCCACAGCGGTGCTGCCTCAATTCATACAGACGATCGGCGTTTCGGCTGCGGCCTTGGGATTTATCGAAGGGGCTGCGGATGCCATTTCCAGCTTTTCCAAGCTCGGCGTGGGTTATTGGGGAGATAAAACCGGAAACCGCAAGAACTTGACGGTGATCGGATATGCATTGACCGGATTTTCCAAGGCGGTTTTTGCCTTTGCTTTTGCATGGCCGCTGCTGCTGGCCGGCAGGATTGTCGGGTGGCTCGGGCGCGGCATAAGGAGCCCCCTCAGGGATGCCATGCTTGCGGACTCGGTAACGGAGAAAAACCGCGCCAAAGCGTTTGGTTTTCACAGGGCCGGGGATACGGCCGGCGCTGTTGCAGGACCGCTTGTCGCCTTCTTGCTTTTGAGTTTAATCACTTCTCATCCCGAAATCGCTCAACTTCCGGAACATCTTTTCCCGTTTCTATCAAGCGCGGCAGGTAAAAATTTCAGAGTTATCTTTCTTCTGACACTGGTACCCGGAATACTCTCCGTAGCCTCCATGGCATTTCTGGTCAAGGAAAAGCGCCGATCACCCAATCACGGGCTCAGGTTTACCGGAGTGATGAGTGCGATGCCGAAGCAGTATCGCATATTTCTTCTCGCTGTAGGCGTTTTCGGAATGGCCGATTTTGCCCCGACCTTGATGATTCTTCGGGCGACGACGGTCCTGGCCCCTGATATCGGTCTTTTGAAGGCCATGAAACTCGCCACGCTGCTATATACTTTAAGAAATATTGTTTATGCAGCGGCATCTTATCCCATAGGGGCTTTGAGCCATCGATTTTCAAGAACCCGTTATCTGGCGGCCGGGTATGCCGTCGCCGTGGTGACATTCGTCGGATTCTTTTTTGCCATATCTTCAGTGCCGTGGTTCGCACTTTGCTTTGCCCTGGCCGGTGTATTTATTGCCTGGGAGGATACCATGGAAGCGGTGGCGGTCCGAGATTATGTGGATGATTCCATTGCCGGAACAGCCTTTGGTCTTTTGGGCACCATCAACGGCATCGGAGATTTTGCATCGAGCATTATCGTCGGTGCATTATGGACTGCCGTAAGCCCGAAATGGGGCTTTGGATATGCCGTTATCGTGGGGTTGGCCGGCACCATATTAATGGCCAAAACACCTCCGTCAACAACGGTTCAAATTATCAAGGAAAATTGAAAGAAAGCAAAGATATTCAATCTTTTATGATGAGTCCCTGTCAAACCAAATCGCCCGATACAAATCTTCGCCGTAGCTGGTTTCCAATGGCGCACCTTCCACGACTTTAAACGTGCGGGTGCCGTCGGCTCGCCTTTCGGCCCTGAGGAAAATGGCGTTTTCCATATTTTTTTCGTAAAGCGCATGGGCAAATTCATAAAGGTGCGTCACAAAGAAGACTTTGATACGCTTTTCCACCAATGCGCGAGTTATCTGCCGCGCAATTTCCGAGCCTTCTCTTTCGTTTGTCGCGGCAAATGATTCATTGAACAACAACAGGGAATTTTCCCTTATATTGTCTGCAATAACGCTCATTCTGACAAGTTCTTCATCGAGTTTACCGCTTTCCATAGCAGCGTCCTCTTCCCGTTTATAGTGTGTGAAAAGGCCATCACAAATATTGGAACAAAAGGACTCTGCCGGCGCAAACATCCCGCACTGCATCATCAATTGCGCCAAACCGATGCTTCGTAAAAAAGTCGATTTGCCGCCCTGGTTGGCGCCGGTGATGATGACGAGGTCTTTGTCGTCGGCGTTCACGTCGTTACCGATGATTTTTTGTTTCATGGTCAAGGCCAGGCAGACATCGTATAAGCCGTGAAAAAAATGTCTGCGTTCATCGAGGGCCGCCGGCCGGGGAAAGGATATCGGCTCGTCCATTTGATCAAGCTGTTCATATAAATTCAAACAACCGATATAAAAAGCCAGTTCGACCTGCAGCATTTTAAAAAAGTTGTCGATGTGATCAGCGGACTGGCCCAGTGCGTTGGCTGCCAGATTGATCCCTCTCGTCTTTAATTCCGACAGCGTCCTGGCGCCGGCTTCATCTCGAGGATGGATAGAAAACGTATAGACCGGTGGTTTTTTAGCCAGGACCCGCTTTATCCAACGCTGTTTTTTTCCCATGGATTTGCGAAGCATATAACCGGTGCCTTCATTGCCTTCTCCCAGTTCAGCACTGATCAAGACGCCCTCGCTAAATTTCAGCTCCCTTAGATGATCTTGAATATCTGCGAGGTATTCATCTTCCAGTTCTTTGCAAATCATTTCAAAAAACCTCGCAAATCCTTCCGACTCAAATTTATCTGCGTTTTCATCGGCGATATGCCTAAGTTTTATCAGCAGACCGACAAACATCTGCATCAGCTCTGTCGCATTGGCCAGCACCGCGCCGGGGGAAGAACTGAAAATACTATACCAATGTTTTTTTTTGTTTTTCATCGATTCTATGGGAATCTGGTAGATGTCCCTGACTGTGGCTGAATTTTTCAGGCAATCTTTGAGAATCCTCTGGCGATACCGTATGGTTTCAAGATCGGTATTCATCCCTCCGACAACCGCTTTCTTTGCCACCTCAAATAAAAATGCATCACCAAGGGCCATGGCATTGAAAAGGGTTTCTAATTCCAGGTCTTGCATCAGTGCTTCTTCGTTGGCCGGCAATTTCTGCTGAAGGTTAAAATCACGGTCTTTATACATCAGAAAAGTTTTCATGATATCAGTCGCTCCTTTAACCGGCCGTAAGTGACGCCATGCTTTTCGGCAATAGCGATGGCATATGCAAGACCGTCAGCCGGCCGTCTCACAATTTTATAGGTTCTCAATGCCGGGTTTTCGGGAACAACGGTACTGACCATGCTCACGGTTTTTTCACTTAGGGATGCCAATTCATCGACAAAGGTTACAAAGACGCACAGCAAATCCAGCTGCACGATTTCCTCCATGACCTTTTTCCCTAAAAAAACCGCGTCATTTAAAGTTGTGGAAGTGAAAATTTCATTCATGACGATAATGCTGTTTGATGTGGCCCGGTTCAGAATATCGTAAATTCTGACCAGGTCATCCTGGAGCTTGCCTCTGAGGTTGTTGATGCTTTCTTCCTTTTCAAAATGCGTCAGCAGCTTGTCGAACATAAAGAGTCGCGCCTGTCTGCCAGGGACCGGACAGCCCAGGCCAGCCATATAATGCAACTGTCCGAAGGTGCGTGCGAAAGTGGTTTTACCGCCCTGGTTTGGTCCGGATATTACAATGATGCGTTCTTTGTCTTTCAGAAAAAAATCATTGCAGACAACGGGCGCTTTCTCTGAAATGAGCTTATCGGCCAGTGCCAGATCAAAGCCCTCATAATTATGTATATCCTTGCTTGTAACGGCGATTTGGGGGTAACAAAATTTCAATCCTGTTTGTTTGATTTTTGCGATATACTCCAGATAAGCGATGTAAAATTGTATTTCCCGGTCAAAAACGCCTATGGTTTGGTCCAGACAACTGCGGTTGTTCGCGCAATAATTATCAAGGTTTAAAAAGATCTCGGGATATAACTTGGCGACCAAATCGAGTATACCCGCTTCGACATGGCTCATGCCGGAATTCATTGGAAGTTGCGCCCTGTAATCTTTCACCGCTCCCTGTTTGAATCTTTCGAAGGTTTTTTCAACGTCTGCGCTGTAATCAATTTCAGATTCATATTTGCGGACCTTGATGCGGTTGCCCTTTATGATCAAACAATATTTTACAGTGGCCAAATCGGTTTTGAGTTTTTTTGTTTCCGTCATAAGTGATGTAAAGCGGCGGGACGCGGCATAGTTCGTCATATATTCGCGAAAAGCCAAAAGACCGTACGATTTTAAATCTGCTAGATCTAAATCGTGCAGCAGGCAAGTCACTGCTTCGCAATAAATCTTTAGGGCCTCTAAAAACCATCCTTCTTGATGGTATTTGTAGTAGAGCGTATCCGCTAAGGAGAGATATCGACGCATGTTACGCATTTTTTCCGCGAATGATTTTATATGCTCAAAGAGAACCTCATTTTCAAGATCCTGCATTATTTCTTGGCGGTACCGGATCGCGCCGGCATCCTTTAAGGAAGTATAAAAGAAAGGTTTTAAATGATATTCCTCCTTGCCGGTGGTAATGGCGTCTATAATCTGATCGAGATTTAAATCAGCAAAAAAGACGGGCGCTTCAGGTGTTTCTTTTTTTATGTCGCTTTGGGCTTTTTCAAATAGAATGCTGTAAAAATCCATGGGATCAATATCCTTGTTGTGGCGAAGTAAAATGCCAAGACCCATCCCGCATCACGGCGCAGCCGCACGGCATCAGCCTGGCCGCTGCGAAAGGTCATTATTTAATTTCCCGCTTCACAAACTCCTTCATTCCCAGAGGATAACCTCCGGTTACCTCGGCCAGCATGCGGATGTGTTTTTCAGACCAGTTAAGGCTGTTTTTTCGGGAAACATATCGAAGGAAATCAACGGCATTTTTTATGCCGAGATTTCCGAGTTTGATTAAGTGAGAAGGCATCAGGCACGCCCGTAGCTGAAACAGATCACGTTCCGGTAAAAAACCCTCTGTGATTGCAATGAAAAGGAGTTTTTTAGAAAAAGCGACCCGCTGAATAAATGCCAGTCTCTGATGGGAGAGTTCAGAAATATTGTCCAGAACGATGACAGGTTGCCTGTTGTCTTTTAATGTCAGATCGGCAATCAGAGATCTTGCCGTTTTATATTTTATATATTTGCGACGATGTTCGGGCGGCCTTTTAGGGGATACTTTCCATAAGATTTCATTACATACCTTTGACGGCGGTTTTGAGAAATCCGTAAAGACAAACTGCCATCTTTGCTTGGTTATGTCAGATAGATGTTTGGCCAGTTCGGTTTTGCCGATGCCATATTTTCCCGTAATGACGATATGTTTTTTTTTCTTTAACGCATTGATGATTTCCAATATTTCTTTTTTTCGCCCGAAAAAATACATCATTTAAAAAAATCTTGATAAGGTGTTGATGTTTATAGAAGCTATCTCAAAATTAGGATTTTCGGTCGAGATCAAGGCGAGGCCGAGAAGCAACCCGCAGGCATACTCAAGTATGTCGAGGACTTGATACGAGGGCTCAACGCCGATATCGGACGAAAAGACTTTTTTGAGATGGCTTCTAAAATCATTTATGCAAAAAGGTATGAACCCTATTATTTTTTTCAAGGCCGGGGGAAAATTTACCAGTCGTAAAGGATTTCCCAATAATTTTCAAAAGGCGGATCATTCTGACTGTACCGGTATGACATGGTTTTCCCGGTACCGGGACCCGAAGTGCTGTCTTCGCGCCAGTATTTGACAAAAATGCCGGGAATACGATGTGCGTTCGTCCCATCCATCCATACTTCCTTTTCTTCGATAATCTTCCAGACCGTCCCGAATTGCTTGCTCCGAACCCGTTCGCCCACACGCGGCAGCCCGTGTTTTGCCCGGAGGTCTTTGAATTTATAAGGGGACTGTTCGCCGTAATCCAAAATCTTTTCTCCTGAAATGATAATTCCGATGGCCCCGAGCGGTGCGGTCAAAAGAATGGAGAGGACGGCAACGGCTAAGATCAGATCTCCTGAAGCCACACCGGCGGCTAAAGGAACCGCACCGATGGCCGCCTGGACGGTGGCCTTGGGGATGTAGGATATCACGCAGAAAATCCTCTCTTTCTGGTTGAGCGGCGTCCCGATCAGACAAATGTAGGTTCCGACGCTACGGAACAAAAGCCCCACCAAAATGACGAGGGTCCCGGCAAGCCCGGCATGCCAGGCCACGTTGACATTGACCTGGGCACCGACCAGAACGAAGAGAAGCAGCTCGGCAAACACCCAGACCTTTTTAAGTTTTTGGGAAATCAGGTGAGCGACGGGTTCGGATTTTTCCAAGATAATAAACCCGATGGCCATGACCCCTAAAAGACTGGCAATGGGCACCCATTTTTCACATTCCTTCTCCAGCCAGGTCAAGATGATGGCGACGCCTAAAACGATCAGGGTCCGTTTGGGCGGCCGCCAGTCGTATTTGGTGAACAGACGGTATAAAAAATACCCGGGAATGACGCCCACCAAAATCCCCAGCGTAATTGAAACCGGTATTTCTCCCAATTTGGCCCAAATATTGACCGTACCGCCGCCATACATGCCTAAAAATATCGAAAAGAGAACGATGACAAAAACATCGTCAATGGATGACGCCGCCAGCAGCAGCGTGGGAATGCCCTTTTTGGCGCCCCGGCCCCGATCTATGAAATCAATCATCAACGGCACCACCACCGCCGGCGAAACAGCGCCTAAGATGGCACCAAGTATGGCGGCTTCCACGTAGCTGATATGCAGCCATCTCGGGGCGACCAGAATGACACCCGCGATTTCAAAAATTGCGGGAATACAGCTCATTAAAAGGGCGGCTCGTCCCACGCGGTGCAGGGTGTCTTTATGCAGCTCAAATCCGGCGCGGAGCAAAATGACAATCAAGGCAATTTTTCGAAAATCAGCGGAAACCCTCATCATATCCGGAGCCATGAGGTTGAAGACATAGGGTCCTGCGAGGATTCCCACGATGAGCATACCCACCAAACCGGGTAATTTTACCTTCCGAAATACATAATCCGCCAGTAATCCCAAAACGATAATCAAAGAAAGACTTGCCGCCATCTATACCTCCTGTGAAAAATTATTTTGAACACCCTTCACGATGCATAAAAAAACCTGCTCAGACATACCGGGCAGGATCTTAAAACAGTGCAAAAACCCCGCCCGGTCTATCCGGATGGGGCAGAAATCTTATAATTATACGACTTCTACCCGATTTTAGGTAGAAGTCATTAGTCTCTTAACGCTTGGTGACGATTCAGGCAGACCTCATTGCCTTATATTTTTTTCAAGCCTTTAAATACGTTCTATTATTTAATGTCAAGCAAATTTCATATTCATCGCATGCCGATGGGCCTTAAACATTTTTTTAAACCATTGAGATTAACCCGGGGCTCCAGATTACATGGCCGAAACATCTTTTTGAAAAGAATAAAGCTTATTGCGAATTTCTTCAACATTCGATAACCGGTCTGAAAGCTTTGACAGGGTCTGGGAAACCTCTTTTTCACTCTGATCTTTGAGCGCCATCGCCCGGTTCAAAGCTTCCCTGATGGTGGAAACGGTCAGGCCGATTTTTTCATTCAGTGCTTTTTTAAAGTTTCTGCTGGTGTCTTCGACCCGCCGAATCAGATCGTATCTTACCCGGCCGCAATGCCTTTCAAATCGACCGGAAATAGTATCTTTCATCCGCTTTAATATAATCCCCTTGGCCATGAATTTCGGCAGGGCAAAACGGATCGACAGCCCGATAAGCTCTATCGCGCCCGGATCGTCTTTTAACAAAAAATAGAACTCACCTTTTTTGGATAGTTTTTCAACAGTGGTAAACGGTTTGAGTTCCACCCGGAACAGATCAGACGTCATCTTCACGATGTTTTCAATGATATCATTGGTGCGTTTTGCAATATCCAGGTAGATTTGCTCAAGGATCCCGGCGATCTTTTCCGCTTCTTTTTGCCTGACCCTGTTAAATGTGACCATGATTTCGTTAAAAACAAAATCTTCCATTTCCTTTTCAAGTTCATGACTGCTGATCTGTCGGGCGGTTGTTTCGGCAAATTTTTCTTCCATTTTTTTTAAAAGAACCGGCAGATCTTTTCGGACAAGACCCGCCAGATCATCATCCAGCTTTTGCTGGAGCTTTCTCATATGTCCTTCTAAAATGAAATTTTGGCGATCCCGGTCCTTTTGAGCGGTATCGGCATATTCTTCAAAGGTTGCGATTTTCGCTTTTAACTCCTCAACCGATAATCGGGCTGCTTCCTGCTCTATCTTGTAAGCCATGGTTTCATCGGCGGTATATTTTAAAAGAGATCCGATAACCGAACGAAGAAAGGTTTTTCCCTTTTCATGGTGTAAAAAATCTTTGAGATCTTTTTCAAAAGCCAACATATTAGACCGGTTTAATTTGTCCGTATCGCCCTTTAGTTTTCCTAACAGCGCGAATTTCGCCGAAACCGGATAGAGATTGACGGATTGCCCAAGATCTTCTCGTATAAGATTGGTGGTGAATTCCATGGATTCGCTTAGATCCGATGCTTCCACCAAGTCGGTTTTGTTTAATACAAAAATAAATTTGTCGGCATGCTCCCGGACTTCCTTTAAAAATCGATGCTCGGCTTCTCCCAGCGGCGGGTCCGGCGTAACGATAAAGACGCCGGCATCGACGTAGGGCAGATACGCATAGGCCACATCCGTATTATGTTTAAACACCGAACCCACTCCGGGGGTATCGATGATCCGCACCCCATCCTTCAAATAATCCGAGGGATAAAAAATCTCCACCTCTTTGACATGCAGTTTGTTTTTAGGGTTTTGTTTTTCAGTCACAAATTTCGGAATATCCGGAAGGTGAATCTCCTCTTCTTTCTCATCCAAATAACGCACAATCGCCCTGCTTGTTTGTCCGTAACGCAAAATGGTGACAATGGAAGTTAAGGGAACAATGGATGTCGGAAGGATTTCGGCGCCGATCAACGCATTGATAAACGTAGACTTTCCGCGTTTGAACTGCCCCATTACCACCAGGTTGAATTGCTCCAACGCCAGTTTTTCGGTTATCTCGCCAAGTCTTTTATCCCTATTGCTATTCATCTTTGAGAGATCGTCGACAACACCTAATATCCGATCCTTCATTACAGCAAATCGAGTTTCCATGACGACGCACCTCCTGTGTAGAGAATATATCGGATATGCTGGCCTAATAGATACAAAAAAAAACCCTGCACGGTTCGAATCCGGGCAGGGTTATACTCCTTTGTATCTGCAGCGAAGGGCAAAGCAGATATTGGTGAATAACTCCTACCCGTTATAAGTAGAAGTCATCATTTCTATCCCCTTTACGCAAGATACGAAAAGTTCAGGCAGACTTCATTACCTTTCGCAATATTCGTTTAGTTCATAATCTATGGCGGTTTTTTTGTCAATCTCATTTTTTTTAAAAATTTAGTGATATTCCGGCAAGTGTCGCTAAATATTTAGTATGATCTTGGCCGTTATAAAGAAAATAAGCAAACCGGTGATGTCGACAACGGTCGTCAACGCCGGGCTTGCGATTACGGCAGGATCGAGTTTCAATCTTGCGGCGAACAAAGGAAGTAACGCACCGATGACGGTTGCGGTAATCACTTGTAATGTCAGGGCGACCGAAACAGCGATGCCGATCGTGCCGAGTGAAAAACCCGCCGGCACGGAAGATCCTGCGCCGAAAAATAGAACGCGTCCATATGCAATAGCCCCGAGCAATAGGCCGAGAAGCAGTCCGATTTGAGCCTCTTTCAAGAGGATTCGCACGATGTCTTTATGGGTAATTTCTTCAAGGGCCAGTGCCCGAACGACCAAGGTCGCCGATTGACTTCCGGTGTTTCCTCCGGTATCCGCCAGCATGGGCATAAACGTGACCAATATGGCAAATTGCAGCAGCAGCCCTTCGAATTTCTGGACGATAGCACCGGATATAAATCCGACAAAAGCAAGAACTACGATCCACAAGACCCTGTTTTTGAAATGTTTTATGACCGGTGTCTTCATATAGGCGGCTGCTTCGTGGCGACCGGAGATCGCCATGAACTTTTCCATATCTTCTGTTTGTTCCTGGGTGATAATATCGATGGCATCATCGTGCGTGATAATGCCGACAAGCGCTTCATTGCCGTTAATAATCGGCAAGGCGATAAGATCGTATTTCTGAATTTTACGGGCTGCGTCTTCCTGGTCATCTTCAACGCGGGCGCAAATCACATCCCGGTGCATGATCTCCCCGATCCGGGACTCTTTCCGGGCAATAATCAAATCTTTTAATGATATAAAACCGATCAATTTACGGTGCCTATCCACCACATAAGCATAATAGATGGTTTCTCGGTCCGGCGCGATTTCCCTGAGTCGATCGATGGCTTGCGATGCCGTCAATTCCGGAGATAGGGTCGCATAATCCGAGGTCATCACCGCACCGGCCGTGCCTTCCTTGTAAGCGGACAAACGGCGTATGTCTTCCCGCTCGGCTTGAGCCATGGCGGGCAAAACTTCTTCACGTCTGTCTTCGGGCAGAAGTTTGAACACGTCCGCGCGATCATCCGGAGGCATATCGGCAAGCAGCCGGACGATGTCTCCCCGGCCTAATGCGCCGATGATATCCACTTGAAGCTCATCATTCAGATGACTGAAGATATCAGAGCGGGTCTGAAAGCCGGCATGCCGGAGTACATCCCATGCTTCACCGGTGGTCAGTGAGGAGATCATCTCAGCCACCACCACAGGGTGGCTCGATTCGCAGAAAGTTTTTAGGAATTTGGTGTTTCCGGACGTAATCAAATTACGGAGGTCGGAAACAACGAGTGGGGTTTTCATAGCTCACCTCTGTTTCAACCGCGTTTGGAGATCATTCGCGGCCAGAGGCGAACCGGTGGGCTATGCGCTGCTGGCGAACCGACCGATCACATCAAGAGCCGCAGGGTACCACCGCCAAGGTCCGGGGTCATCAGGATCTTGTTGTGTCGTCTCTTGTGTTTCTTTGCGACAGCTACAACTGCCGTCCGAGTCGTTCATAATTATTACTCCTTTTTTAACAATGGTCTTCTAAAACCAAGCGTACTGTATAAGAAAATATTTTCATTGTCAATATCGATAAATTCGTAAAAACTCGAATCTATCAAGTATTTGGTATTTAGTGTTCAGTGTTCAGCAGTATCTGGGTTCGGGGTTCAAGCATTCAACCTTTATACCCTTGGGTACCTTCTGAACGCCGAACTCCGAACACTGAACACTGATATGAAAACTGAATCGTGCTTGACCATATCGCTGTGCTTTGATACGTAATTAGCGGTTGCATATTCATAAGACTTCGTCTAAAAATTACATTTGAAGTTTAAATCAGGATAACAAGTTAGTCCTTTGAAACAAATCAACCGTAAAAGGCTAACGTTTTACGAAAAAGGTAACTTTTTTAAAGGAGTGTGTCGTGAAGTCAAAATGGTCTATGTTAACGGCAATGGTTTTTTTGCTTACCATAATTTTTTTACCCCTGACCTATGTTACGGCTCAGGACGCGTCCGTTTGCCAGCCGGACAAAGCGCTTTGCGCCCGTATGATCCGATTCGGACAGGAAGCGTACGCCAGAGGCAAATACCTGGATGCAAAAGAATATTTCAGAAAAGCGGTCAAAGCCGATCCCACATCCCTAAAAGCCTGGCGGTTTTATGATCAGACTGTCATTTTCGGTTTGGCTGAAAAGGTGGAAAAGAATGCCAATTTGGTTTTGCCGGATGTCTCAACCAGACAGGAAACACAAACCGGGTTGTCTCCGGCGCCGCCTCCGGCGCCACCGAAACCGGCTGCAAGCCAACAGAAAAACAGTGGATTTAAGATTCTAGATGACGAGGGATGTTAGTTAATTTGTGAGGTTTCAATTACTATGAACGATAATAATCAACCAAGCGTTTTTAACGAAATTCTGATCAGCGGGTATCAAAAAGTCTTTGACGAAAACTGGCCCATGTGGCTCGGCGGCATTTTGATCGGTCTCATGAGTGTCATTACTTTTGCCTGGGCCAGGCCCTGGGGGGTTGCCGGAGGGCTGAGAAACTGGGGCGACTGGTTTTTCAGTTCCGTGGGGATTTATGCGCAGCAACCACAATCGCCGCTGATTTCAACAAACTCCATTCTTACCCTGGGATTACTGTGGGGCGCCTTTGGGTCCGCCCTTTTATCCAGGCAGTTTGCCATTCGCAAAGCACCTCCTTTAGAACTCGGGAAAGGGATTGCCGGCGGGACATTGATGGGTATCGGTTCGGCAATGGCCGGCGGCTGCAATGTAGGCGGTTTCTTTTCAGCCGTCAGCGCCATGTCCGCCAGCGGCATTGCCATGATGATCGGACTGCTCATCGGCGCATATTTGGGACTGAGGTATCTGTACTGGGAGCTCGAGCATCTTCCCTCGGGGTCCATCAAAGTCGCGGAAACCAAAGAAAAAGGCATTGATTGGTTGAAAATAGAGCCCTATTTAGGAGCGCTCGTACTCATTGCCGCCATCGTTTGTACATGGATATACAACAAGAATGCATATACGCGTGTCGGCGGCCTATTGCTGTGCGGCATCGCGTTTGGCATCATTATTCAAAGAACCCGGTTTTGTTTTGTCAGGGGATTTCGAGAACCTTTCATGACCGGCGAAAGCCAAATGCCAAGAGCGATCGCCGTCGCCGTTATTATCAGTGCTCTCGGATTTGCGGCCCTCAAATATTCGGGTGTACGCGGAGAAAATGTTTACGTTCCTCAGGCATTTTGGTTCGGAGGCCTGGTGGGGGGCGTTATCTTTGGAATCGGTATGGTGATAGCAGGCGGATGTGGGAGCGGTTCCGTATGGCGGGCCGGCGAAGGTCAAATCAAGCTGATACTGGCCGTGGTCTTTTTTGCATTGTCCACTTCGCTGTTCAAAGCATGGATCAGAAGCTCGGCAGGCCTCACCTCGCTCATGGGCTTCAGAGTCTTTATGCCGAACTTCATCAGCTATAAATGGAGCCTGATTTTGATAATTGTCATTATGCTGGCATATTATCTCATCACCACCTGGAATGAAGAGACGGAAAAGTTTGTTGTGGAGATATAAAATTTTCGATACATTAATTTTAAAGGAGGATTTTTGTTATGGTAGAAGGAATTACGCCGGATGAAACACTGGATTGTCGGGGACTGAGCTGCCCGATGCCGCTGCTCAAAGTCAAAAAGGCATTAAAAAAATTAAAGGCCGGACAAGTACTGGAGATTTTGGGAACAGATCCGGGCTCAAAAAATGATATTCCCGATTATGCCAAAAAGCAGGGCGACGACTTTCTCGGCATGGAGGATGAATCCGGCTATACAAGATATTTGATCAAAAAAGGGGGGTGATTTTTCAAATGGAAAATATCGCTGTGCTCATTAAAGACGTGGACCAGCAATATGAGGGGCTCAGAACCAGCCTCGGTTTGCTTCTTGAAGCCGCTTCTGTCCAGATGTATGTCCTGAATCATGAGATTGGAAATATGGACGAAGCTTATAGTGAAAACATGGAATTTATCGATGAGATGGAAGGAGAACGGTATTCCAACAATCCGGCCAATGTCGAAAAATACGGCTTTAAACCGATTAGCATCGAGGAAATGATGGTCAAGCTTAAGGAGGCGGACTTAATTATTCCTTTTTAGAGGGCAAAATTATGAGAGTATTGCACATTATTCGGACAGAACCTGACGATACGACAAAAACGTTCGTGGAAGGTTTTTCAAAGGACGAAGGGTCAAAAAAAGTCGTCCTTTATGAAGGAAACACCGATTGGCCCGCACTGGTGGACGACATCTTTTCCCATGACAACGTCATATGCTGGTGGTAGCCGTTTTCCATTCGCTTCAATTTGAGGGGAAAGACTAAAAAATCAACCACCGTACGGATTTTGAAATACACAATCGGCAACGTGAAATCGAATGATCAGATTTCAACTTTAGGATAAAAAGGAACAAACATTATGGCCGACAATTTAGGGATTCTTGTCTGTTCAGCGAACCACCTTGATTATGTCATTGCTTTAGCCAGTGCCGCTCATGATAAAGGGAAAAATGTTCGGATTTTTTTTACCGGCAAAGGGGTGCTTTTGACCCAGAAGCCGGAATTCGAACAACTGGTTGGTAAAGCCAAGCTATCGGTTTGCGATGTCAGTTTTCGGGCAAACAATCTTTCCGGTGACGTACCGGGCGTTGGATTCAAAGATTTTGCCACGCAGGCGAGAAATGCAGAAATGATTGAATGGTGTGACCGGTATGTCGTCTTCTAGGCGGAGGGCTCATCCGAACGGAATTTTATAGAATGGTGCGAGATGATTGTTTGCGGACATGGACCGTCTCCATGCCCGCAAACATTGACGACTGCCTGATTTATTGCGGGAGTTTAAGCTGACGATAAAAAATAACGGCCCAAGGTAGCCATTGTTGGAAATCTTCGACGAAGCGTCACTCCAAATTTAGATTATTCTTAAACCCTGCCGAAAACGAATCTCCACTAGCATTTTGAGGATTAAAATTTGAGCCTGACCCCAGAGAAATAGGCTTCGCATTTCACGGGGCAGGCGCAGAAACTTGTCCGCCTCCGGCGGATTGAGCAAAAAGGGGCGTTTTGCTAAGGTCTCAGGTTGACAAGACAGCCACATGCCACTATATTTTCCCTAATCTATACGACACCATCAATCCATAACTTTTATAATAAGGAAAGGAAACAAATTAATGGCAACAGATATTCTTGAAATAGGCGACAGTAGTTTTGAATCTGAGGTTTTACAGGCCGACAAACCGGTTCTGGTCGATTTTTGGGCGCCGTGGTGCGGACCGTGTCGGGCAATTGCACCGGTCGTCGAAGAACTTGCTGTACAATTCGGCGACAAAGTTAAGTTCACAAAGTGTAATGTCGATGACAATCCGGCAACGCCCACCAAGTACGGCATTAAGTCCATTCCGACGCTTATTTTCTTCAAAGACGGTGAAGTTCTGGACAAGATCATCGGTATCGTTGCCAAATCGAGACTCGAAGAAATGATTTCAAAAGGTTAACGGTAATCCTTGACAGTGAAACATGTCGATTCCGACGGTTTTCGGCGCCGGTGCCGGAAATCCCTTGGAAGTGGTTGCAAAACAATTTGACAGCAATAAATGGCTCGACGATCATATAATATGAAAAGAATCATCCCTTTGATCCTTATTCCGCTGTTTGTTTTTTCGGGCTGTGCATGGTTTAGTAAACCCAAGGAAGAAAAGAATGCACAGGAGCTGATCAGTGACGGAATGGATCAATTCAACAACGAGGATTACAAAAAAGCCGTTGATTCCTTTGAGAAACTGAAGGACTGGTATCCTTTCAGCAAGTACGTCATTCTGGCTGAACTGAAGATCGCGGATGCGTATTACCATCTTGAAGATTATTCAGAGGCCGTGACGGCTTATGAGTCATTTGAAAACCTTCATCCCCGAAATGAAGCCGTTCCCTATGTTATTTATCAAATCGGACTCTGTTATTATGATCAGATCGACACCGTAGACAGGGATCAGACTTCTGCGAAAAACGCGCTCGATACGTTCAAACGCCTTATTCGGCAGTTCCCTAACGATCCATATGCGTACAGGGCCAGGGAACGAATGAAGGTCTGCATTAAAAGCCTTGCGGGACATGACTTTTACGTCGGCTTATTTTATTATAAATCCAAGCATTACAAAGCCGCTCTAATACGTTTCAAGTCGGTTTTAACCAATTATCCAGATGTCGGCGTCCATGAAAAAGCGCTCCGTTATGTTGCCCTTTGCGAAGATATGTTGACAAAAAAGTCTCAAAATTAGAAAAAAAACTTTACATTCATCCTCTGATGATATATCAGTACGAGTTCTATTATTGATAGGGAGACCTTTGAAAAATGCTCATTTTTGTTCAAGTTCAAGGAAGGCGATAATTTTAACCGCAGGAATACATTGAGTATTTTGAGGATTAAAATTTGAGCCTGACGTAGAAATTGGGCAAAAAGGGGCGTTTTGCAAAGGTCTCACAGGGAGAAATCATCATGGCTAAAGTATGTGAAATATGTGGTAAAAAACCGCTTGTGGGTCATAACGTCAGTCACGCTCATAATTTAACGAAACGGCGCTTCAATCCAAATATCCAAAGGGTAAAGGCGTTGTATAAAGGCAGCGTCAAAAAGATAATGGTATGCACAAACTGCATTAAATCGGGGCATATTATTAAAGCATCATAACCCTGAAAACAAATGGTGGATTATCTGTCCACCCTTCTGGCATCCTGAATATGTTTCACTTTTCTTATGGATGCGAGAACCCTGTTTAAATGATCGGTATCTTCAACGGTAATGGTGAAGAAGCTATCGACGATTTTGCTCTCACGAGTCTGCGTATTTGCACTCAAAATATTCGAGCCATTTTTACTGATATTTGCAGTAATATCAGCTAACAATCCCACCCTGTCATAAGAACGAACCATGATCTTTACCGGATATGTATCCGCCGCTTCCATATCCCAATCCACGTCTATTTGCCGTTCAGGACTCATTTTTAAGGCATTGACACAATTCGTTCGATGAACGGTAACGCCGAAACCTCGGGTAATGTAACCGGTAATCGGATCTCCCGGCACCGGCTGACAGCATTTCCCGAATTTAATTAAAATATCATCGACACCCTTTACGGTAACGCCTATTTTCGGCTTTCTCTTTCTGACACGGCTGATGATTTTATTCAATAAAGATTCTGACGGCTCTTCCTCCGGTTTCGGCTCAATCCTTCGAATAATCTGCAGTGGCGTAATTTTTCCGTAACCAACGCCTGCGATTAAATCATCCACATGTTTAAAGCCAAAATGTTCTACCACTTTCGCCATGTCTTCCGATTTCAAGAGCGTATTGAAATTAAGCCGGTGTTTACGAAATTCCTTTTCGCACATTTCCCGGCCAAGAGTGATACTTCGCTCTTTCTCCTGGGTCTTGATCCATTGCCTGATCCTGGAACGCGCCTTGACGGTTTTGACAAAGTTCAGCCAGTCTTTACTGGGATGACTCTTGCTCGATGTAGAAATTTCAACCGTATCACCGGTTTTCAGTTCATATTGCAAGGAGACGATACGGCCGTTCACTTTGGCGCCGGTGCATTGATTCCCGACTTCCGTGTGAATTAAATAGGCAAAATCCACGGGGGTAGCGCCGTTGGGAACCGTCTTGATATCTCCTCGAGGGGTAAACACATAAACTTCATCCGGGAAAAGATCGATGCGAACATTTTCCAGAAATTCATCGGGATTTTTAAAATTTTTCTGGTTTTCAACGAGGTTCTGTATCCAGGAAAAAGCTTTGGTCGTTTCTTCATCGAGGCGAAGACCTTCCTTGTAACTCCAGTGCGCAGCGATCCCTGATTTGGCGACCTTGTCCATTTCCCATGTCCGAATCTGAATCTCTATTCGCTCTCCAAAGGGGCCGATAACGGTGGTGTGAAGGGATTGATACATATTCGGTTTGGGAACACCGATATAGTCTTTGAATTTATTGGCAACCGGTTTCCATAGTGAATGAATCACCCCAAGCGCTTCATAACAGTGAGGTATCGTGTCGAGAATGATTCTAAATGCAATGATGTCGTAAACATCTTCGAATTCAAGATGCTGGGACATCATTTTTTTATAGATACTGTAAAAATATTTGTACCTTCCGAGAACTTCGCATTCAAGGTTGTGCTCATCCATTTTCTTTTTGATCAGCGCTTTGACGGTTTCAATATACTTTTCACCTTCTTCCTTGTCCTGATTGACCAGTTGTTCAATTTGAAGGTATTCCTCGGGCTGGAGGTACATAAACGACGTATCTTCAAGTTCCTTTTTTATCCAGTAAATACCGAGGCGGCCTGCAATGGGCGCATATATGTCCAGCGTTTCCCTGGCGATCATTTCCCTTTTTTTGGATGCGTGATATTTCAGCGTTCTCATGTTGTGAAGCCGGTCCGCCAGCTTAATCAATATGACACGAATATCATCCGCCATTGCAAGGATCATTTTCCTGATGCTTTCAGCTTGTCGCGCCTGAGAACTGCTGCTGAAAGGAAGAACACTCAGCTTGGTCACACCCGACACGATATGGGTAACTTCCTTGCCGAACATTTCATATAATTCTTCCGTGGAGGCATGTGTATCCTCGACAACATCATGCAGCAGGCCGGCCGCGACACTGACGGCATCAAGTTTCATATCCGTCAGGATACCGGCCACTTCAAGGGGGTGGGACAAATAGGGTTCACCGGAAAGGCGGACCTGCCCGTCATGAACCCTGGCCGAATAAATATAGGCGCGATCAATGATGTCCAGATCAACATCCGGGTAATATTCGGTTATTTTATCGATAATATCGTTAATACGGATCATGATGTCGAATCAATACGCCTTGGCAAAAACGACGCGACCGATGCCGGGACGGCCGCAGCATATGCATTTTCCTTTTTCAGGTATACCGTCTGAAGGTATACATCGAATCGTCACACTCAGGTCGTCTTTAATTTGGGCCTCGCAATCATCTTCTCCGCACCAGTGACTGTATGAAAACCCGCCGTGGATTTCGGGTTTTTCCTGATTTTTTGGTGTGAAAAAATTATAAAATTCATCCCTGTCATTAATTGAAACCGTGTATTTCTTTCTAAATGACAAAGCCCGTTCAAAAAGCCTGTCCTGAATGTCATCCAAAATAGCGGTGACCTCCGCAACAAAACGGTCTTTATTTATGGACGCCTTATCTTTATAAGGTTTATCTCTGCGTCCGACGTAAACGGAATTTTCGGCAATATCCCTGGGTCCGATTTCCACTCGAACCGGTATCCCTTTTTTTATCCATTCCCATCCCCTGGCGCCGCCGATCTCCCGGTCGTCGATTTCCACTTCAAGTCGGCGATGATGATAGGTTTTATCCTTCAGTTCTCTTCCCAGCGATTCGACAAATTCCATCACGCTGGCCCGGTCATCAGGCTTTCTGATAATGGGCATCAGGACGACATGGGAAGAAGCCACCTTCGGCGGAAGGACGATGCCGTCATCATCGCTGTGGGTCATGATGAGTCCTCCGACAAGGCGGGTGGATGATCCCCAGGACGTGGTCCACGCATATTCTTCCGTTTCCTGATCGGTCTGGAATTTGATTCCCGAAGCCTTTGCAAAATTTTGTCCCAAGAAATGCGATGTGCCCACCTGGAGCCCTTTTCTATCTTGCATCATTGCTTCGATGCACAAGGTGTCGACAGCTCCCGGGAATCTTTCGGAGGCTGATTTTTTTCCCTTAATCACCGGCATGGCCAGGTATTCTTCAGCCAGCCTTGCGTAAACACCGAGCATGAGTTGTGTTCGCTCGACGGCTTCTTCTTGGGTGGCATGGACGGTGTGGCCTTCCTGCCACAAAAATTCACTGGTTCGTAAAAAGAGGCGTGTTCGCATTTCCCATCTCACGACATTGGCCCACTGATTGATCAGTATGGGAAGGTCCCGATAGCTCCCCACCCACTTGGAAAAAGAATCTCCGATGATGGTTTCGGAAGTCGGGCGCACAATCAGCGGTTCATTCAATTTTCCGGCGGGTTCAAGACCGCCATGGACTCCTTTTTCCAACCGATGGTGGGTTACAACAGCGCATTCTTTTGCAAAACCTTCCACGTGTTCCGCTTCCTTTTCAAGAAAAGAAAGTGGGATAAACAGCGGGAAATAGGCATTCTTAACCCCTGTTTCTTTGAACATGCCATCCAGTACATTCACAATATTTTCCCAGAGAGAATATCCCCAGGGCTTGATAACCATGCATCCCCTCACCGGTGATCGCTCCGCCAAATCCGATGCTTTGACCACTTCTTGATACCATTGGGGATAATCTTCGTCCCGGGTCGGCGTTATTGCGGTCTTGATTTGTTTTCCCATTTAACGATTCCTCGATTCATCAAGTTTATCAATTTCAGCCAGTAACACCTCGACAATTTTGTCCTCGGGAAATTTTTTGATCACTTTGCCTTTCTTGAAAAGAATTCCGATGCCGTCGCCGCCGGCAACACCGATATCCGCCTCTTTTGCTTCTCCCGGTCCGTTTACCACGCAGCCCATAATAGCCAGTTTGACGGGCAAAGGGTTCAACATTAACGCGCTTTCGACCCGCTCGAGAATACGAAACAAATCGATCTTACAACGACCGCAAGTCGGACAGGATATAATATCCGGTCCATACCGGCGAATGTCAAGTGCCTTGAGAATTTCGTAACCGACCCGGATCTCTTCCACCGGATCCCGGGTCAACGAAACACGAATCGTATCTCCGATACCCTCTGCAAGAAGCATCCCAATACCCAGAGAAGATTTGACGACCCCGGAATAGAGCCCTCCTGCTTCGGTGACACCGACATGCAGCGGGAGATCGGTTTTGGAAGAAAGACGTCTGTATGAATTTACGGTTCGATGAACGTCCGAGGCCTTTATGGAAAGCTTGACATTATCAAAATCAAAAGAGGCGAATAGATCAATATGCCGCATGGCGCTTTCAACCATTGCTTCGGGACTTGCACCATGGTATTTTTTTAAAAGATCTTTTTCAAGAGAACCGGAATTTATCCCGATCCTAATGGGGATGTTGGCCGCTTTTGCGCAATCGATAACCGCTTTGACTTTGTTTTTTCCGCCGATATTCCCCGGGTTTATTCGCAAACCGTCGGCGCCGGATTTTGCCGAAGCGATTGCCAGACGATGGTCGAAATGGATATCGGCAATTATCGGTATGGAAATCTGCCGTTTAATTGAAGAAATCGCCAGGGCAGCTTCATGGTCGGGCACCGCCACCCTGACGATTTCACATCCTGCTTTTTCCAGGCGACGGATCTGGGCTACGGTGGACTGAACATCCTGGGTAAACGTGTTGGTCATGGATTGGACGATAACCGGCGCAGTCCCCCCGACGCTGACATTTCCGACCTTAATTCTGCGTGTTTTTTTTCGTTTTATTGAAAAAGGCATGATGACCTGATATTAATTAAATTGAATGCTGCCATTGTATAAGGCCGAATATTAAAGAGTACCCTGCAGCCCGATGAGACGGGATCGCCTTCACACGATTTTCGGCGGTCACGTCCGCTTCGCTCCGACAAGCTGCAGGGTACTCTTGAATACCAGATTATATAAATAACAGACGGCACGCTGAAATTCAAGAAAAATGGCGTTTTCGGACAGGTCTGAAAATTAATGAATTTTCTAAAAATTCGAATTCACTATACAAAGAGACCTTTGAAAAATGAAAGGGGTACATTATGAAACTTCAAAAGGGTGAAAGTTATTCCAAAAAGCACGGGCCCGATGCAGCGCCTGATCTCTCGATTAAAAATGAAATATTGAAACGCGCCAAAGGCGATGAAGTCCCCTGTGCCACGGCATTTGACATTGCAAAAGCATTGCGGATTTCGCCAAAAGGGGTGGGCAGGACGGCTGACCTGATGAATTTCAAGTTGACGAAATGCCAGTTGGGATTGTTCGGATATCAGCCCCAAAAAAAGATCGTTAAGCCTCAGGACAGTATCCAAGAGAATCTGAAAAATGCAATTTCCCAATCGCTCTCCCAAGGAAAACTCTCTTGCAAGCACGCCTGGGAGATCGCATTCCGGTATAACATCCGTAAGATGGCTGTCAGCAGTGCTTGTGAAACCATGGGGATCAAAATAAAGGATTGCCAGCTTGGTGCGTTTTAGATGGAAAATGATCACTTGCATTATACGCCCCTGAATGGACGCAGTTTGAGAGAGATGGCACTGAATAAGGCGCATCACGGCAACGGCATCTTCATAAGCCCTATCGGCTCCTTTCGGAAACGAAGATTCCTGCAATTGTTGAAATGGAAGCTCAACTCAAGCCGGTTTAGCCCTTATCTTAAAGATCAGATTGTTCGTCCGGTTGCCGTAAACTGGTACCCCATACAGGCGCATCATGGCCTCAGCGTCACTTTTCTCAAGCATGCCGGCATTCTGATCAAAGACGTCGGCACCTTCCTGCTGGTGGATCCGATGTTTTCCGGTCTGTCATGGTTTATCGAGGATTTTTCACCTTTTGCATTCAACACGAATCAAATCCCGGCTCCCGATCATGTTCTGATCACTCACGGCCATTACGACCATCTCGATAAATCGACTTTAACGCTTTTGGATAAAACCACCCACGTGATCACGCCTTTGGGACATCATCGGGTATTTCAGGATTTGAATATGAGAAATCGAACCCAGATGGACTGGTATGATATGTATCGGGAAAATGATCGATCGATCACCTTTCTGCCCAGCAATCACTGGACCATGCGAAATCCATTTCGGGGGCCCAACCGATCTCTATGGGGAGGGTATATGATCGAAACATCCACCGGACATACGATTTATGTCACAGGCGACTCCGGATATTTCGATGGGTTTTCGGAAATCGGACAGGATTATGATATCGATCTTGTCGTCATCTACCTCGGGGCTTATGAACCGCGCTGGTTCATGGCATCCAGCCATATGAATCCCAAAGAAGCGGTTCGCGCATTTAAAGAACTTGATGCCAGAAAGATGATGATCGTACACTGGGGAACGTTTCGCCTGGGTGACGAACCCGTCCATTTTCCCCCGAACGATGTGAAAGGAGAGCTGAAAAAGGAAGGGTTAAGCGACCGGTTGATCGATATCCGCCATGGTGAAACCTTCTTTTTGGACTGAGTCTGCCTGCCTAACCTCCCCCCACAAAAGGATTATATCGCTTTTCCCTTCCGATGCTTGTTTCCGGGCCGTGTCCTGAAAGGACCTTTACCGTGTCATCCATTTTAAAAAGTTTTGTCTGAATGCTCGATATCAACGTGTTAAAGTCTCCGCCGGGAAAATCGGTACGGCCAATGGACCCGGCAAAAAGCGTATCTCCCACGAACACCACACCGTTTGTAAATAGAGAGATTCCACCCGGGGTGTGGCCCGGTGTATGAATCACGTTTAAGGTGACATTGCCGAAAGAGACGGTATCGCCTTCTTCGATGGTTTGATCGCATGGCGGCGAATTTTCCACTGAAATGCCGAAAATCGCTGCATTTGATGAAAGGTTTGAAAGCATGGGTGCATCCAGGGGATGAATGAGGATGTCGGCGCCGGTAACATCTTTGATTTTCCCGTTGGCACTGACATGATCGAAATGCCCATGGGTGTTGATGATATATTTTACTTTCAATGAGTCATCGGAAAGGGAGCGCAGGATACTGTCCGCATCTCCCCCTGGATCGATGACAACAGCTTCTTTGGTTTCCGAACATCCACAAATAAAACAGTTCGCCATCAGCGGACCGACGGCCAATTCCTTAAGAATCAAAACATCCTCCTTTTAAGGTCATCGCTTCACGAAATCCTTTTTTTTGCCTGTTCTATAAGTTCGACAAGGCTGACGATTTTCGGTCTCGGCTTTGCATGAGCCAGTTGATTAAACTGCTTTTCGGGAAGAGAATTTTGCAAATACTGAACGACATCAAAAGATTCCCACCAGCAGTCGAGTATTTTCCAGCAGACCGAATGGTCGTCGCTGCTTGTCCGGCAATAGCCGAAGGATACCGGGCCGCCGAGCCTGGGGCATCTTCGCTCTATTTGATCCCTGTTTTTATGCTTTGTGTCTTTACTCATCTTCCATGTCGAGGCTTACTTTAATTTTATTTTTCTCCAGGGCCATGCGAATGCTGTCGAGGATTCCGTTGATAAAAGCGCCGGATTCCTCCGTACCGAATCTTTTTCCGATGTCAACGGCTTCGTTGATGGATACTTTTGACGGGATGTCCCGACAATACATCAGTTCATACACGGCGATTCTAATAATGTTTCTGTCCACGCATGCCATGCGACCGATTTTCCAGTGATCGGAAAAATTCTCGATGATTGAATCAAGTTCGGATTTTGTTTGAAGTACGCCGTTTACCAGCTTGAGAAAAAAAGGGCGGGCCTTTTTTGAAAGGCTGAAATTCGCACAGAAGCGCTCCAGCAACAACTCTTTCGAGCCGTTCGAGTTCATATCCATATAAAAGAGCGCCTGCATGGCAAGTTCTCGGGACTTGCGACGATTTCCCATGGTTATGCCTGGTCGACGACCTCGATCAAATTTGCCATTTCAATGGCCGCTATTGCCGCACTCCATCCTTTATTGCCGGCTTTTGTCCCGGCACGTTCGATGGCCTGCTCGATGGTGTCCGTGGTCACAATTCCGAATATCACCGGGACTTCGGTCTCGAGACCGACCGCTGCAACACCCTTGGAAACTTCGGCACTAACATATTCAAAGTGCGGCGTGGCGCCTCTGATGACGGCTCCCAGACAGATAACGGCATGATATCGTTTTGTTGCGGCCATTTTTTTAGCCATCAGCGGGATTTCAAAAGCGCCCGGAACCTTGACGATGTCAATATCCTCATCTTTGGCTCCGGACCTTATCAATCCATCCAAAGCCCCTTCAAGAAGCCTATCGGAAATAAAATCATTAAAGCGGCTGACAACGAGTGAAAATTTTTTACCCTCGGCAAGAAGCTTGGCTTCGATAATTTTCGGCATTTATCTTTTCCTCCTCCATGGTTTCCCTTCTGCTTGCGCGTTCCTACTTCCTCTTTTCTCTTTCCTATTCTTGCTTGATGGCTAGGACACGGTATCGACATTTAACATGTGGCCCATCTTAAGTTGTTTGCACTTTAAATATCGACGATTGTATTCATTGGGTTCTGTTTCGATTTCGGTCTGCTCGACAATGCTCAAGCCATAACCGTCAAGCCCGACCATTTTTTTGGGATTATTGGTAAGGAGCCGCATCTTTCTCACGCCGAGATCCACCAGAATTTGGGCGCCGATGCCGTAATTTCTCAGGTCCGGTTGGAATCCAAGCCGCTCATTTGCTTCGACGGTGTCGAGGCCCTGATCCTGGAGTGCATAGGCTTTTATTTTATTCACAAGCCCGATACCGCGACCTTCCTGCCGGATATACAGAATCACGCCGGTACCTTCCTGATCAATCATTTCCATGGCCGTCTGTAACTGCTCGCCGCAATCACAGCGCATTGAACCGAAGATATCTCCCGTCAGACACTCCGAGTGAACCCTGACAAGCACCGGTTTTTCAGGGTCAATTTCCCCTTTAACCATTGCAAAATGCAGTAAGCTATCCACTTCATTTTCATATACAATGGCTTTGAATTCCCCTGCAATTGAGGTTGGGATGATGGTTTCCGCCGCTCTTTTAACAAAGGATTCGGTGCGCATACGATATTCAATAAGGTCTGCGATGGTGCATATGCCGATACCATGTTTCTCGCTGAATTTTTCAAGTGCCGGCATCCTGGCCATGGACCCGTCTTCATCCATGATTTCACAAATCACTCCGGCGGGTTTTAAGCCGGCAAGCCGCGCCAAATCTATCGAGCCTTCCGTCTGACCGGCACGCACGATCACACCGCCCTTCCTGCCGCGCAGCGGAAAGACATGACCGGGCCTTACAAGATCCGTTGGCTGGGCATCATCCTCCACGGCTGTGAGAATGGTCGTAGCCCTGTCCGCCGCGGAAATGCCGGTTGTCACGCCGCATCGGGCTTCGATGGACACCGTAAAACCGGTTTGAAACCTTGATGTGTTGTGTTCAACCATCAGCGGAAGATTGAGAGAATCGATTTTTTCTCCGGTCATGGACAGACAAATCAGCCCTCTTCCGTATTTGCTCATAAAATTAATAGCTTCAGGGGTAACCGCTTCTGCAGCCATGGTCAGATCACCCTCGTTTTCACGATCTTCATCATCAACGAGGACGACCATTCGCCCGTCTTTTATTTCTTTGATTGCATCTTCAATAGATATTAACGGCATTTCTTTTGCTGATCTCCTCATCCGGATAAACCGGAGTTATTTTGTTATAATAAAGACATGGGAATAACGCCAAATAGACCGGTTAAACAAAACCGGTTTTGGCAAGAAACGCCAGGTCTAAAGCGCCGGCGGATCCTTTTTCTGCCTTATCGGGGTGTTTTCCGGTGACAAAACGTTCAACATACTTTCCTATCATATCTGTCTCTATGTTGACAAGATCGCCGACTTTTTTAAAGCTGATGGTCGTCAATTTGGCCGTATGGGGAATAATGCCGACCTCAAAACGATCGATCCCGCAATTGTTGACGGTCAGACTGATACCGTCCACGGCGACAGATCCTTTTTTAATGATGTAATAGGAAATCGCTTTCGGCACGTTAAAAGCGATCACCGTCGCATTTCCCTTGCGTTGTTTGAGCGCGACGGTCCCTGTTCCATCGATGTGGCCTGAAACAAGATGGCCGTCGATGCGGTCTGAAAGACGAAGGGCTCTTTCAAGGTTCACACGATCACCGATTCTGGCTTTTCCAAAGGTTGTCTTGGAAAGCGTTTCCGGCGACACGTCGACCCGAACACGTCTATCCTCTATCATCACCACTGTCAAACAGGCACCGCTGACGGAGATGCTGTCCCCGATCCTGGTCCCTTCAAGGGCAAAATCCGCATCAAGGGTCATGTTGCGTCCCTGCCCTTGCGGCCGTATCTCACGAATCGTCCCGAGCCCTTCTATGATGCCTGTAAACATGAGTTATTCGTTTCCGATATATCCTTCGATCATGACATCATCGCCGAAACGCTGAACCCGGATATCCTTAACGGCAATGCAATGGTTCATGACCGCCGCACCCGGTCCCTTGCAGATTGGGATGCCGTCATCTCCTCCCAAAATCTTCGGTGCATAGAAAAAGTATATTTTATCGACAATCCCGGCGGATAAAGCAGATGCAATTACCCGGCCGCCACCCTCGATAAGGAGACTGGTAACTTCCAATGATCCCAGACGATCCATCAGCCGGTCAAGGTCGATGAGATCGTTCTTTAGCGGCATTTCAATAATTCTAACGCCGCTTTTTTCCAATCTGCCTTTTTTATCCTCCGAAACCGAAGGACCGATGACGAGTATCGTATCAGAACGGGAATGAAGCCGCAAGAGTTTTGCCTTCTCAGAAATACGAAGGCGAGTGTCAAGAATAATCCGTATCGGGTCCTTGGGCTTGAAGTTCTTGGCAGGCGATGCGATCCGGGTGGTTAAACTGGGGTCATCTTTTTCAACGGTGTTGATGCCGACCATAATGGCATCAACGGCATGGCGGAGTCGGTGAACAAACTGTCTGGACTCTTCTCCGGTAACCCATCTGGAATCACCTGTTTTTGTTGCGATGTGCCCGTCCAGGGTCGCGGCACATTTAACCATCGTAAAGGGGCGTTTTGATCCAACGTATTTAATAAACGCTTCGTTCAGTCTTTTTGCCTGCGCTTCACAAACCCCTGACGTGACACGGATGCCGCGGCTTTTTAAATATTCCAATCCGCCGCCCTTAACCTCCGGGTTCGGATCTGTCATGGCGGCAACCACTCGCCGAATGCCGGCGCTGACAAGCTTTTCGGTGCAGGGAGGTGTGCGTCCCGTATGATTACAGGGCTCAAGTGTCACATAAAGGGTTGCGTTTCTCGCTAGAATGCCGGCATTATCCAGGGCATTGACCTCAGCGTGTGCTTTCCCTGCAGCCTGATGATATCCTTTCCCGACAACCCTTCCGTCCTTAACGATGACGGCGCCCACCATCGGGTTGGGCGAGGTAAAGCCTTCCCCCTTTTTGGCAAGATCAAGCGCCATCTTCATAAAACGTTTGTCTTCTGTAATTGTCAAAATGTTACGAATAACCCGAACTCGTATGTATTCGATAGGTTATAAAATTATCGCAATTAATGATTGCTTAAAAGGTTTTTAAGTTCGGAAACGAAATCATTCACATCTTTGAATTCCCTGTATACCGATGCAAATCTCACGTATGCGACATCATCGATTTCATGGAGTTTTGCCATGACCTTTTCACCGATGGTGTGAGACGGTATCTCCTTCTCCCCGATCTCTCTGAGATCCCGTTCCAGCTCATCCAGGAAATCTTCGATAACGTTCATGCTGATCTTTCGTTTTTGGCATGCCCTTTGGAGGCCCGAACGCACTTTTTCACGGGAAAAGACTTCACGGCGACCATCTTTTTTAATGATCATAACAGGAATTTCTTCAATATGTTCATAGGTGGTAAACCGGCGACTGCAGATAATGCATTCCCTGCGTCTCCGAATGACATTCCCGTCTTTGCTCAATCTGGAATCAATCACCTTGTTGTCAATTTCTCCGCAAAATGGGCATTTCATGAATTCCCCCTATATCTAGTTAACAATATCCGATGTCGGATTGTTCTTCATCGGCCCGGACAAACCCGGATCGATTTTTACGACATCGACCCCGGCTTCCGCCAACATTTCTTTGGACATGGTATCGGCATACCCGGACGCGTAGCAAATTTTCGTTATCCCCGCATTGATAATCATTTTGGCGCATATGGAACACGGGAGGTTGGTGCAAAAAAGTGTTGCGCCTTTTATGGTGACACCGTGATATGCGGCCTGAATGATCGCATTCTGCTCGGCATGTATGCCGCGGCAAAGTTCGTGATTTTTCCCCGAGGCGATATTCAATTTCTCCCGAAGGCATCCGGTCTCGAGGCAATGTTTGATATTGGCCGGCGCGCCATTATAACCTGTCGACAAAATTCTTTTATCTTTGACGATGATGGCACCGACGGCGCGACGAAGACATGTCGCTCTTTTGGCAACAAGAAATGCGATATTCATAAAATAGGCTTCCCACGACGGGCGGTCAATCTCCGGTGTCATTTTAAGCCTCCTCTTCGTTCAAGCTGCGATACAACGGAAACGCTTCGCAAATCTCGAAAACTTTTTTCTTCGTTGCCGCAATGATATTTTCATCCAAATGGTTTTGGAGCACCTGGACGATAAGCCTTGCAATGGTCTCCATTTCGGCTACTTTCATGCCTCTGGTGGTCACCGCAGGGGTTCCGATCCGGATGCCGCTGGTCAACATCGGCCCCCGCGTCTCGAACGGTATGGCATTTTTGTTGACGGTAATCCCGGCGCGGCCCAAGGCATCTTCGGCATCTTTGCCGGTGATATTCAGATTCCGCAAATCGACAATCATCATGTGATTATCAGTGCCGTTTGAAATGAGCCGGATACCGCTGTCCATCAAATGATCGGCAAGCACCCTCGCATTGTTTACGATATCTTTCTGATAGGCCCTGAAAGATTCGCTCAGGGCTTCTTTGAAAGCAATCGCTTTAGCGGCAATGACGTGCATCAGCGGTCCGCCCTGGATGCCCGGAAATATTTGCTTGTTCAGTTTGACGCTATAGTCGGTCCTTGCCAGAATTAAACCGCCTCGAGGCCCTCGCAGTGTTTTGTGCGTTGTGGACGTGATGACATCGGAAAACGGTACGGGAGACGGGTGAAGCCCGGCAGCTACCAGGCCGGCAATATGCGCCATGTCGACCATCAGGTATGCATTTACCGACGATGCAATGTTTGCAAAGGCTTCAAAATCGATAATACGGGGGTACGCACTGGCGCCGGCAACAATCAGCTTCGGCTGATACTCTTTGGCCAATCGTGCCAATTCTTCATAATCGATGGTCCCGGTATCCGCATTTACGCCATAATGAACAAAATGATAAAGCTTGCCCGAAAAACTGGCCGGACTTCCATGGGTAAGGTGCCCGCCGTGGGACAAATTCATGCCAAGGACCGTATCTCCGGGATCCAGCAAGGCAAAATACACCGCCATGTTGGCCTGGGAGCCCGAATGCGGCTGAACATTGGCATACGCTGCATGGAATAGTTTTTTTACCCGATGGATCGCCAGCTTTTCCGCAACATCGACATATTCACATCCGCCGTAGTAACGTTTATCAGGATAACCTTCTGCATACTTATTGGTAAGAACACTTGCCTGAGCAGCCATGACTGCGGGACTGGCAATATTTTCCGATGCGATAAGCTCCAGTGTGTTTGCCTGGCGGCCGATTTCCATGGAAATTGCACGGGCAATTTCAGGGTCTGCTTTCTCGATAACGCTGATAAAGTCCAATGTGTTTTTCATTATCGGAACAGTCTTAGTCTATTCGATCAAATTTTTCCAATCGCCGTTGATGCCGCCCGCCGTCAAAAGGGGTCTCCAACCAAACTTTCACGATTTCCATGGCAAGGGATTCTCCGATAACACGCGCTCCCATAACCAGAATATTGGAATCGTTGTGTCGTCTGCTCATCATGGCGGAAAATAGACCGCCACACAGCGCTGCCCTGACATGAGGGAATTTATTGGCCACCATGGACATGCCGATTCCGGTGCCGCACATGAGTATGCCTTTTTCGAATTTACCCGTTGAAACCATCGATGCGACCTTGATCCCGAAATCGGGATAATCCACCGAATCTTCACTATGACAACCGGCATCCTCGACATCGATGGATCTTTTTACCAGATAATCTTTAATCTTTTCTTTCAAAGTATACGCGGCATGATCGCTGCCGATAACCATGGATGTTTTTTTCCCGACCATACTACCACCTTGTGTGCCCTGCTAACAGCGAATTTTTTTTTACAAACTCAAAAGAATGCCGGCAAATCGATTTAAAAATCATTTTGCTCGAAACAATCAAAATTATTCGACATCGATGATCGTGCGCCCCTTATATGTACCGCAACTGGGGCATACATGGTGTGGAAGCCTGGCATCACCGCATTGGGGGCAGCTCGTCAGTTTCGGAGCTGAAATTTTTTGATGAGTCCGTCGCTTATCCCGTTTTGATTTTGACTTCTTACGTTTTGGAACTGCCATAATAATCACCTAATTAATTGTTTTTATTTAACTACTTATCTCATATCCACCTTGACAAAAGTTGAAGTTTAACTAATTGAAATGATATACATTGTCAAGATCTTTCATATACATTTACAGTTAACTATGCGACAATCTGAATGCAAGGCCGGAGAGCCGCTTTTTAGGTGTATCGTTTTTTAAAGCAATTGTCATGGCTTTTTTTGTGCCGATGAGTATGACCAGGCGCTTCCCCCGCGTAATCCCCGTGTATAAGAGGTTTCTCTGAAGAAGGATATAATGCTGGGTCATCAGCGGCATTATAACGGCCGGGTATTCCGAACCCTGGGATTTATGAACCGATATGGCATAGGCCAAAGATACTTCATCCGTTTCCGTAAAATCGTAATTTACCGTCCTTCCGTAATAATCCACCGAAAAATTTTCTCCTTTGGGATCCACTGTCCGGATGGTCCCGATATCTCCGTTAAATACCTCTTTTTGATAGTTGTTTTTAAGGTGCATTACTTTATCCCCGATCTTAAAAGCACTGCCTGTGGTTTCAAGCACAACCGGGTTCGGGTTCAATACCTTTTGCAGCACCTGATTGAGATGTGTGGTGCCGACAATACCTTTGTGCATCGGCGTTAAAACTTGAATATCTTGCAATGGATCCAAAGAAAAATCCCGCGGCATTGTTTTTATGCACAATTCAACGATGGTGGAAACCACCTTGGCCGGATCCGTTTCTTCCAAAAAATAAAATTCTGAAAGCCTGTCTGATTCGTCCATCGGCCTGAAAACCGGGGCCTCACCATTGCGTATTCTGTGGGCATTCAATATAATCGGGCTCTGATAGGCCTGTCTGAATATTTTTTTCAGATAAAAAACAGGAATCCGGGCGGATTTTATCAAGTCTTTAAGCACGTTGCCGGGTCCGATGGAGGGAAGCTGAAAAATATCTCCCACCAAGACCAATACAGCGGTAACGGGCAGGGCGTTCGTCAGATGAAACATCAAGAGGGTATCGACCATTGATGCTTCATCGATAATCACCACATCCCCATCAAGGGGATTGTCCCTGTTTTTTAAAAATGCACCGTCCTGGAAATTAATCCCCAACAATCGATGGATGGTTTTTGCATTCCTCCGGGTCACCTCGGACAAGCGTCTGGCCGCTCGCCCGGTCGGCGCCGCAAGGAGCACCTGTTTCCCCAGCGCCTCGAATATGGCGCTGATGGACCGGATCAACGTTGTTTTGCCGGTTCCGGGACCCCCGGTGATGATGTTTACCCGATGGGAGAGTATTTTTTCGAGGGCGTCAATTTGCTCTCCGGATAGGGCAATGGCCAATTTTTTTTGCACCTCCCTTGAGATACGCTCCGAATCGATGGGAGGCGGTATGACCGGAACAGACAACAGTGCTTTTACGCGGTCGGATATCCCGGTTTCCGCTTCATAAAATTCTTCCAGGTAAACGGCTCTTTTGTCGGAAAATTCCCCTTGATTTTCAATCACCAGTTTTTTTTCGTCAACCAAGGTTTCGATCGCATGGTTGACGATATCGGCGTCCAACCCAAAAAAACGGCTGCAATGCGCAAACAATTGCTCCTCATAGGCAAATACATGTCCTTCATTAATGGACTGCTGCATGACTTGAACCACACAAGCCTTTATGCGCTTGGGATCATCCCGCGAAACGCCCAGCTTCAATGCAATTTTGTCAACCAGATAAAAGCCCATTCCCTGGATATCGGAGGCCAGGCGAAAAGGATCATTTTTGATAATATCCACCGCATTCGTACCGTAATGTTTGAGCATCTTTGCGCAATAGGATGTTTTAACGCCTGCCTCCTGCAATAAATCCATCAGGTTTCGCGCCGCGTGATTATACTTCCAGGCACTGCATATCGTTGCGGCTTTAGCGGTTCCGATGCCTTCGACTTCTACGAGTCTATCCGGATATTTCTCTATGATCTTAAAAACATCGGTCTTAAAGTGGTTGATCATTCTGTCGGCCGTTGATGGCCCGATGCCTTTGACAATCCCGGATTTGAGATATTTTTTAATGCCGTCAATGGTTTCTGGCAGCGTTTCTTTGTAGGACTGAATCTTAAACTGTTGTCCATACTTGGGATGGGTTTCCCAAGTCCCCTCAACTTTAAGAAATTGCCCGGCTTTGACCGCCGTCATTGTACCGACGATCGTAACCAGGCTGTTGGTTTTGCTGGTTTTTAATTTTGCGATGGTATAATGATTTTCGGCATTGAAGAAAGTGATTCTTTCCAGCTCTCCTTCAAGGGTGGTTGTGGGGTCAGAACTAGTCATGGGATTGCGAGCGGCCAGGAGAAGGTGCCGGCGGATTGCGGGAGATGACCCAATGAGCGGCTTCCAAAAGATTTTGAACAATAACATCCGGACGGATCATTTTTTCTTTTAATTGTTTCTCGGCCAGAGCGCCGTTGCCGGTTTTGACCAAAATTACGGTGCCGCATCCGGCATTTCGCGCGCACTCGATATCTTTTGCGCTGTCTCCGACCATGATCGATGCTTTAAGATCGATGCGATGCTTTTCTTCAGCTTTCAGAATCAGGCCGGTATTCGGCTTACGGCAGTCGCATTCATCTTCGGGTATATGGGGGCAAAAAAAAATATCTTTGATGTCACCGCCGCTCGACAGAACGGCTTTTTTCATCATGTCATGGATATGATCGAGGGCCTTTAACGATATCATTTTCCGATGAATGACCGACTGGTTTGTGATGACGATCACGGCAAATCCATTCACCGTCAGCTTTTTTAATGCCTCGAGGCTGCCGGGTAAAAACTCGAATTCGGACCAGCTTTTGATGTAACCCGGAGAATCGCGATTAATCACGCCGTCCCGGTCCAAAAAGACAACGATGGGTTTTTTTTTATGTCCGGTCATCAGATCAGCGGATGCTCACTGGGTATCTTCCGCCACGGCAAATGCATCCTTATACCCCTTTCGGATCATCATGCTTTCAAACCTGTTAGCCTGGGCAAGGTTTGAATACCTGCCGACTTTAACCCTGTAAACGGTATCTCTTCCGTTGTAATAGGAAGTAATGTAGACACGTTGATATGTTCGGGCAAGCTGATTGCGAAGCTTTTCGGCATTGCGCCGATCCCCGAAAGCACCGATTTGAACCGTAAAGGTTCCCTGGTACAAATCGGTAACCGGATAAGACGTTGGCTTTCCGGCGCTCCCGTATGTCTCATTGGGTCCGGCCAGCGCAACAATTTCGACATCCGTTGTGCCGGGTCCGACGATACCGAGTTTTTTGGCCGCCGAATAAGAGAGGTCGATGATCCTGCCTCTGGCAAAGGGCCCGCGATCGTTGATCCTGACAACGGTTGTTCTGTTGTTTTTTAAATTCCGCACCCTGACATATGTGTCGAAAGGAAGGGTTTTGTGGGCGGCCGTCATATCGTACATGTTGTAAATTTCACCGTTGGCCGTTCTTTTTCCGTGAAATTCCCTGCCGTACCACGATGCCCTGCCATACTGGCTGAAGCCTCCGGCATGGGGCAGGGGGGTGTACCAGTTTCTTCCCATTTTATATGGTTTGGGATAACCCGGCGGAACAGTAGGGGGCGGTGCTACGGTTGAACATCCATAAAGGAAAAATCCTGAAATACTGCAAAAAACAATGAATCGATAAACAGCCCGGTAGTGTCTTTTAAAAAAATGAATGATCATTACCTTTTTTCAAATGCGATATTTAAAACATCCTGCATCTTTTCCACAGGTTTAAACTGTATTTTTTGTTGAATCTCCTTGGGAATATCATACAGGTCTTTTTCATTCAACTTTGGAAGAATGATGGTTTTTATACCTGCGCGGTGTGCGGCCAACACCTTTTCCTTTATGCCGCCGACCGGCAAGACCTGCCCTCTTAGCGTGATTTCACCAGTCATGGCAAGATCATTTTTAATGGTTTTATTGGTCAGCAGCGATGCCAGGGCGGTCAGCATGGTAACACCCGCGGATGGCCCGTCCTTTGGAATAGCACCCGCGGGAACGTGTATATGTATGTCGTGTTTCTCAAAATAATCATCGGGAATGCCGATGGAAACGGCGTTGGACCGGATGAAACTCAGTGCCGCGGTCGCAGATTCTTTCATAACATCTCCGAGCTGGCCGGTCAAGGTCAACCCCTTGCTGCCTCTCATGGAAGTGGCTTCCACAAAAAGAAGTTCGCCCCCTGTTTGTGTCCAGGCAAGGCCTGTGGCGACGCCGGGAATCGAAGTTCTGGCTTTAGCTTCATGCGCTACCCGTTCAGGCCCCAAATACTTGGAGATATTTTCAACTTTAATGGTCACGGATTTAATTTTCTTTTCAGCGATACCTGCGGCAACACCCCGGCAAATATTAGCAATTTCCCGTTCAAGATTTCTCAACCCGGCCTCTCGGGTATAGCCGGAAATAATATGTTTGATCGCGCCGTTTGTAAATTTGATCTGGCCCGCGTTGAGTCCGTGGGCGTCACGTTGGCGAGGAATAAGGTAACGATTGACAATCTTCAGCTTTTCTTCAGTTGTGTATCCGAGAAGCTTCAACACTTCCATCCGGTCCAACAACGCCGGAGGAATGGTATCCAGTATATTGCCGGTGGTGATAAACATAACCTTTGACAGGTCAAAAGGCACATCCAGATAATGATCGGAAAAGGAATAGTTTTGTTCCGGATCGAGCACTTCCAACAAAGCAGATGATGGATCTCCACGAAAATCGCTGCCCACTTTATCGATCTCATCCAGCATAAACACCGGATTGTTTGATCCCGCTCGTCGAATTCCTTGAATAATCCGGCCGGGAAGCGCCCCGACATAAGTGCGCCGGTGCCCCCGTATTTCAGCCTCATCCCTCACGCCGCCCAATGAAATCCGAAAAAAATTTCGGCCCAGGGCATTGGCGATAGAACGTCCGAGGGATGTTTTTCCGGTACCGGGGGGGCCGACAAAGCACAGAATGGGCCCCTTTGACTCCGGTTTTAACTTGCGTACCGCAAGATATTCCAGAATTCGTTGTTTGGCCTTATCCAGACCGAAATGATCCTGGTCCAATATTTTTCTGGCCTTTGCAATGTCCATGTTATCTTTGGTGCTGTCATTCCAGGGAAGTGCGGTCAGCCAATCCAGGTATGTGGATGCCACCGTATATTCGGCTGAAGACGGATGCATCCGGGCAAGCCGATTGAGTTCCCGATCAGCTTCCTTTCGCGCCTCCTCGGGAAGATTCTTTTTTTCGATCTTTGCCTTGTAATCATCAATTTCTACGGTCGCTTCATCTTTTTCACCCAGCTCTTCTTTAATCGCTTTGAGCTGTTCGCGCAGATAGTATTCCCGCTGCCTTTTATCCATATCCCCTTTAACCTGGGATTGAATTTTATTACCGAGTTCGAGAATTTCCAATTGATAGTTTAACAGCCGCGTCACTTCCTTCAGCCGCTTTTTGACATCAATCGTCTCCAGGATTTGCTGCTTTTCCTTAATGGTGGAGTTGATGGTAGAGGAAATCATATCGGCCAGTATACCGGGATCCTGTATCGATTTGGCCATCGCCACGATTTCCTGGGGCAGGCCCGGGGAAAGCTCGGCAACCCTCGAGAACTGACCGATCATATTGGACATCAGCGCCTCAACCTCTTTGTCCTTTATTTCAATTTCCTTGATGTGTTCGACGCGGGCCTTGAGATACGGTTTGACTTGCGTGTATTCTTTAATCTTAAATCTCCCCAGCCCCTGTGCCAGCAATTGCAGCTTGCTGTCTTCTGTTTTCGCCATTTTAAGGATCAATGCGACGGTCCCTATCTCGTTCAGATGCTCGCGCATATCCACATTTCCCTCCATCGACTTCTTTGCAACAACAAGACCAATGAGCCGATTTCCGGACATGGCTTTATCAACCAGTTGAATCGAGTCCGGCTGCATCACAACAAGAGGCAATACCATTTTGGGATAAAGGGCGGCGTCGAACAATGGCAGGATGGGAAGAACTTCGGGAATCTTTTCTGCTGTCATTTCAGATGATGGTTGATGTTCAGTCATGGGAATCTCCAGTTAATCTGCATCAAATTCGATCCGGCATCAATGAATCGAAATCGAAAATTACGGTCGGTTTAATAACTTCACATTCGGCGACGGATCAAATCAACCCGCCGACAACTATTATTCTATAATTGGAACTTGATATGTTTTGTCCAGTTCGAGCTTTGCGAGTCGAATCTGGAGAAAGCCGTTCGCGTAGGACGCTGAAACAACTTCGGGATCTATGGGCGCAGGGAGATACAGGATGCGCTCAAAATTACCGTACTGAATTTCCGCCAGTCGGTAAGTCGCGTTATCAATTCGAGGGGATTGTGTGCGGTTTCCTTGAATCCTCACCGCTTTACTGCTGATTTCAAGTTCCAAGTCCTCTTTGCTGACTCCGGCGATTTCACCCATGATAATAATTTCTTCAGGGGTTTCATAAATATCCATTTGGGGTCTCCAACGCCGTTCAGTAAACGTAATCATCGGGTTTATGGATCTAAAGAGATGTTCGAATGTTTTTTCGAACTTGGAACCGATTTGATCGAAATCTTTGGTGAATCGTATTTTGATATAATCCATTTTAAAGCTCCTCATTATTAACGCCGACGGTTTGTTATTTTCACCATATAGAGATCGTCTTTATCGTACGGCTGATAAACGTTGCAATTACATCTACTTGCAACCGTCTCAAATAAACAATAAACACATATTTTAAGTCTTAATTTTTAACATTTCAATTTGTATTTGTAAAGTAAAGTTGTGTCGCACCGGACGATAATATAGAAATTGTGTTTTTGCCCCAAATGCAATATTGATTGAGAACCCATGAAAAAGGATCGCAACCAATCGTTCAAATGGATTATCAGCTCCCAGTACTTTTTATATTTCGGGGTCATGGGTGTTTTTTTACCCTATTTCAATTTGTACTGCTACCATCTCAAGTTCACCGGCTTCGAAATCGGGATTCTGTCGGCGATTCGATCCGTAGCCTTGATTTTAACCCCGCTGATATGGGGGTCGATGGCCGACCGGTTTAGATTCAGAAGACCCATCTATATTTTATGCAGTTTCATCAGTACCGGCATATGGGCATTTTACCTGTTTACCGCAGATTTTTGGGTGATGCTGGTTATTACGATTTTTTACGGTATATTTTACTCTCCGATCATTTCTTTTCTGGAAGCCTTTGCCATGGATGTATTGGATACGGAAAAGAAAAGTTACGGAAAGCTCAGAGGGTGGGGGTCAATTGCATTTATTATTACCGTTATCGTATTGGGAAAGATTATCGATCTTTATTCCATTGAAATCATTTTGTCCCTTATCTTTTTCGGCTCTCTGGCCCAGGCCCTGATTTCCGTCAAGATCCCCGATATTCAAATCAAAAAACAAACCGCCCTTTTTTCAAAAACCAAAGTGCTTTTACAACGGCGCGTGGTTATATTTTTATTCTGTGCCTTTTTAATGCTGGTGAGCCACGGCACATACTACGGTTTTTATTCCATTCATCTTGAAAACCTGGGGTACGACAAGACATTTATCGGCATCGCATGGGCACTGGCCTCCACCGCCGAAATCATTGTGATGATAAAATCCGACAGCATCTTTCAACGCTTTTCCCTGGACAATGTTCTGTTTTTCTCATTCATGGTGGCGGCATTCAGATGGATCGCCCTTTCTTTTGCAACATCCCCGGTTCTCATTCTGTTTTTGCAAGTTTTTCACTCGGTAACCTACGCCATGTTTCATGTAGCCAGCATTCTCTATATCGACGCATCGACACCGAACGAAGCAAAAACTCTGGGGCAGGCAATCAACAATGCGGTAACTTACGGACTCGGTTTAATGGTTGGATTTTTCATTAACGGTTATCTGTTTGAAACACTTGGATCGTTCACACTTTTCAGGATGAGCAGCTTCATTGCACTTGGCGGAGGGATTCTCTTAAAATGCTCCCAGATGCTGGACAGGACGTCTGGCCGAATTCAAGATGCCCAAAACCGTCCATAAAGCCCCGCTGTTTGACATTGTTGCGATCCATAGCATTTGACATTTCAAGATTTATGATATAAAAACAGCCGACTGGATTTAATTTTTTATGTCTTATTCGGATCGGCGGCATCCAGACAGCCGAAGATGTTGGAAAGGATGACAAAAATATCATGTCGCCGCACAGGATTTCTCCATGAATCATGAGTTGACCGAGGATGAAAAAGACGCTTTAAAGCAGGTCGCCTTAAAACTGGAAGCCTTTGAAAAACAAAGAGGAGATCTAATCCCAATCCTTCAGATGGT
>CAZQAF010000012.1:0-39935 GCA_964591175.1 uncultured Desulfobacteraceae bacterium
AAAATCAAAAGGTTAGTTTTTCTCTCACCTTCCGCCCTTCCTAACTTCTTACCTTCTCACCTTCTGATTTTCTTACCTTCTGACCTCTGGTCTCTAACTTCTGTCATCCGTTATCCGTCCTCCGTCGTCCATCGTCCGTCGTCCGTCGTCTGTCCTCTGTCGATGACGGGCCGCAACGCTTTTGCGATGGAAACCGCCGCAGCAATTTTAAGCGCATCTCCCGGGAGAAACGGAAGCATGCCCACCGCCAGCGTTTTGGCCATGGTCATTTTCGTCAATATTTTCAGCCACGAAAGCCCGATGGCATAAACAACCACACTCCCGGCGACCATGGCGACAATATCCAGGACCACACGCTTTTTCGATCCGCTTGATATCAGGCCGATAACATATACCGCCGGAAGATATCCCAGCAGATAGCCGCCGGTGGGTCCGGCAAAATGGCCGATGCCGCCGGTGCCGCCCGCAAACACCGGAAGCCCCAGAGCGCCGGCCAGAAGATAGATGCCGACACTCGCAGCCCCCCACCGGGGTCCCAGCAAAAGACCGGAAAGAAATATAAAAAGATTCTGAAGGACGATGGGCACCGGTCCGATGGGTATGGCGACGTAGGCGCCGGCTGCGGTGAGCGCGGCCATCAGCGAGGCATACACCGTCATTCGAAGTGAATCAGAAGAATCCATAATTAAACGTCTCGTGATTTTTGTGATTTGTTGAAATATAAAATATTAATTGCAATCAGAGCATTTGCCGCGAATATGGAATGATGGAATAATAGTCTATTCATGAAAACAATCCCCATAAATAATCCGCTTCAGGGAGCCGTCCGGCATTTTCAATATCAACGCACCATCGTCATCGACATCCACGGCAAGGCCCTGAGCCACTTCCCGGGTCGTCACGATTTTAACCTTCCGGTTCAATGTTTGGGTATATCTTTTCCATTGGGAAACCACATCTACAAGATTCGCATCATCGATGGCGTGTTCGAAACCATCGAGAAACGCCTTCAACAGTTCCCTTCTTTCCAACGGTTTGCCGAGAATCTGTTTTAAAGACACTGCCGTGGGTTCATAGGGCGTCGGATCATTGTTCACATTGATCCCGATCCCGATGTTGATAAAGTTGACGCGATCGGTTTCGGCATCCATCTCCGAAAGGATGCCCGCAAGTTTTTTGCCTTCCACCAGAATATCATTGGGCCATTTGACCGCGGCGCGAACGTCAAAGCGGCTGCGCAGGGTTTGGGCCAGGACCATGGATGCCGCAAAGTTGACTCTTGAACTCAATGCCGGCGGTATGTCAGGTCTGATCACGATCGTAAAGTAGAGCCCGCCTTCGGAAGATCGCCAGGTTCTTTTGAGCCGCCCTTTTCCTTTTTCCTGCCGGCCGGCAATCACCACCGTAAAATGCGGACACTGGTTTCTGGCAAGGTCCCTTGCGATGTTCATTGTGGAATCCACCGCATCGAAATAATGTATTTTGGATGCCCTATCGCCGAATTCCCACGGATAAAGAACGTCCGGCGTGCCCGCCAAAACATAGCCCTTTGAAGTGGCTTCGATATGATATCCAACCGCTTGAAGCTTTTTAATATGCTTCCAGACAGAGACCCGCGAGACGCCGAGCCGGCCGCTCAGATCCTCGCCGGAAACCACCCCTTTTTCCGCTCTCAGTATGTTTAGAATTTTCTCTTTCATTACCGGTTGCCAGGTTAACCCATTTGGTTTTAATGGTTAACGAATCGAATGGAAATTGTCAACATCATTTCATTGGGAGCTGTTTGCGCGCGTCCAGATATTTGAAGTTAAAGGGTGGAGAGCAGCCTTTCATGGATATTGTCGAATCCGCCGTTGGACATGACCAGGATCAGATCGCCGGATTTGGCCTCTGTGACGAGAAAATCGATGATCGCATCGGTATCCGTAAAATAGTGGGCATCTTTATCCCGGTCCTTGAGATCCGCCACCAGTTGTTGGGATGAAAAGCGTTCCTGTGGCGGAATTTTTTCCAACAGCGAGGGCTGGCGAATGCAGATCAAATCGGCGCCGTCAAAGGAGAGGGGATAGATATTTTGAAATACATTTCGCATACTTGAATTGGTTCGGGGTTCGAACACGGCAATGAGGCGCCCGCCCGGGCAAAACGGTTTGACCGCCCGGATGGTCTCTTTAACCGCCGTGGGATGATGGGCAAAATCATCCATCACCGTGATGCCGGATTTTTCGCCGCGTACCTCCTGGCGACGCTTGACCCCTTCAAACGTTTCAAAGGCCGCGGCCACAGCTTCCGCCGGTATCGCCAGACGGTCTGCCGCGGCAACGCAAGACAGCGCATTCAACAGGTTGTGTTCTCCCATCAGCCGCGTCTTGAAGGTTCCGAATAGGGTGTCGTGCTTTAAAACGTCAAAAAAAGTCCATGGCCGGGAAATCGTAACGGAACCCAATTGCCAGATGGCGTTGGCGTTTCGGCCGTATGAAACCGTCCGGCATCGCTTTCCGCGAACAAGTTCGGCGATATGTTTGTCCTGGTCAAAGGCGATCAGCGTGTGTTGATCCGAAATGCCGCTGATAAAAGCGTCAAAGGCCTGTTTGACCTGGACAAGATCTTTAAAGATATCGGCATGATCGAATTCAACACTTGTCAATATGGCGATAGCGGGATCATAATGTAAAAATTTCGGCCCCTTATCGAAAAAAGCCGTGTCATATTCATCCCCTTCGATCACCATGTGTTCACCGTTTCCCAGGCGATAATTGCTCTTGAAATTGTTTAGAATCCCGCCGATCATGAAGGTGGGATCCAGACCGGCCGTATACAGAATCCAGGCTAAAATCGAAGCGGTGGTGGTTTTACCGTGGGTGCCGGCGACAACCAGGGAGTTTTTCCCCTGCATAATCAATCGATTCACGGCCTGGGGCATGGAACAAAAATAAAGACCCTTTTGGCGCATTCCGGTAACGTCGGGATTATCCTTTGACACGGCGTTGCCCACCACAACCAGATCCGGGCCGTAGGCAACATTTTTTTCATGAAATCCCTCGTTTATGTCAATACCTTTGCCGGAAAGAAATTCACTCATGGGCGGATACACTTTCTGATCCGATCCCGTCACCAGATAGCCCTCATCTTTGAGCATGCCGGCCAACGCACCCATGCCGGTGCCGCATATGGCAATCAAGTGTATGCTTTTTACATGCTCGGGAATTTGGTTTTTGCTTAAATCCATGCAGGTTAGCTCCTTTTGATATAAACCGCTACATCATAGGCTTTCCCCGGTTAATCCGCAATAAAATTATTTTTGCTTTTTCCCGGGCGGTAACCTTCGTTAAATATAAAAATATTATCATAATAACAAATAGATGGCGTCAACTCAATATTGACGCCGGTATCGCGACGCAGGTTAAGATTTTTAAAAAATTACCGATAAAGTAAATATCCTACCCCTGAGGGGGGGCGACTTTGATTTAACCTCCGGAAGGGGGTGATTGGCCTAAAGCCGAACAAGTTAAAAGTGCCTATTTTATCCCATACCGAAATCGCTTTTCAGCTTCCGCACCTGCAAAAGCGACTCCCTTTTAAGGCGGCGATGATCTCTCCCATCATAACCATGGGCGGGGTCATCGGTGCGTATTTTATCGCCAGAACCAGCGATATCCCCTTTTCTGAAAAAGAGATTGCCTGGTTTGAACAAATCGTTATATACGTCGGGCAAGCCTTTGAAAAATCAAAAAAAGAACAATAAATCATCAATCCAAGGAACCTTATCATTGGATCACCAACTTGAAAAAATTCTTCGGAATTTTGCAAAAAGCAATGGAAGGCTTACGGTCTTAACCGGCGCCGGCATCTCTGCGGAAAGCAATATCCCTACCTTTCGGGGCCCGGAAGGGTATTGGACCATCGGTTCAAAGGAATATCAGCCCCAGGAAATGGCGACGTATCAGATGTTTGCGCAAAAGCCCGACGAGGTCTGGAAATGGTATCTGTATCGGCTCGGCGTTTGTAAAAGGGCGCTGCCCAACTCAGGACACCATGCCCTGGTTGAAATGGAAGCGCTGTTTCAAAACCGTTTTACGCTGATTACGCAAAATGTGGATAATTTACATGTTCGGGCCGGAAACAGCCTGGACAGAACGTTTCAGATCCACGGAAACGTATTTTTCATGCGCTGCTTTGAGGAATGCAAAAGAAACGTTTTTCCGATCCCCGAAGCATTGACCGGCAAAGAAAAAAACGACCCCTTGACCGGGCAGGATCGCCAATTGCTCCTTTGCCCGGACTGCGGCAACCGGACACGACCCCATGTGCTCTGGTTCGATGAAATCTACAATGAGCATTATTACCGGTACCGCAGTGCGTTAAACGTTGCCCGGGAAACAGAACTGTTAATCGTGGTCGGCACATCGGGCGCCACCAATCTTCCCAACCAGGTGGTATGGGAAGTCAAGCAGCGAAACGGCATCATCATGGATATCAATATTGAGAAAAATCCATTTTCACACGCGGCGCTGAGCAGCAGACAGGGATTCTTCATTCAACAGCCCGGCGGCAAAGCATTACCGGACATTGTACAGTGCTTTAAAAGCCCAGGGTCATAAATTCAACTGCTGCACCAAAGTATTCAGATAAATCGATTGCATCTGCCGGCAGGCCATGGCCTGTTTGATGGGCGGCAGCTTTAAAATAACGCCTAAAACCGTTGCCATGGCCCGGTGGTGCTTTGATATCTGATTATCGATAATCAAATGCTGAAGCTTGCCCCGCTCAACCGCCATCAGCACAACCCTGTGGGCCGTGTTCAACGGCGTAATCACCCGTTGTTTCCGTGATCGAAGACGGATGCAGCCTGCGGGACAGACCCTTTTGCACACGCCGCATCCCAGGCAGATATTCTCATTCAGCCGGGCTTTTTTCTTTTTCGGATGGCGCGGATCATTGGCAGAAACCATGACCACGGCCTCCACCGGACATTGTTCAGCGCATTTTCCGCATCCCGTGCAGGCATCCTTTTGAATCTGCGGGATAAAATTAGTGGTATGAACCGGATGAAAAATGGCAAATTTTCGTGCGGCGATCATTGCCTCACAGCAGCATCCGCAGCAGTTGCAGATAAAATTGACGCCTTCGCGGACATTGTCGCCGAATTGGACCAGATGGTAATCATACGCGGTTTCCAGAAGCGCCAAACACTCTGAAACCCCAACCGGTCGCGCAAAGCCGTGCTGAATCAAAGATGATGCCGCCACATTGAAGGTCATGCAGATCTCTTTGGGCGCATCACAATCTCTGCCCACATGAGACATCTTGTGGCGGCAGTAACAGATACTGATGCCGATGGCCGAAGCGGTTCGAATCACTTCCGACGCCCGCTCATAATCGAGTATGTGCAATCGATTATTTTTTGAAAGCGCCGGTTCCTGAACAAACACCCGCCCCAGCTTGGTTTCTCCTTCGACGAACAGCGCCTTGATAAAATCATCTTCAACATTGAGATACTGATAAAACAACTCGCTCAATACTTTCTGATCAATGTCGTTTCTGATCCGCATCAGGGAAAATTCAAAAAATCCGGCCATGGGCGGTGGAAGACAAAAAACCCGGCGGCCGTTTTCCGTTATATCCATTAATATCGCCCGGCGGCAAAGCATATCCAAAATTTTTTGGGCGGCGCCGGGCGTCATTTCCCAGACACGGGCTGCTTTTTCGATGGAAAACGGTTTTATGGGCAGCAATGACACCAGTTTTGCTTCTTTTTCAGTATAGAGCATCTCCAGAATTTTGTACAAAAGCTTTGAGGGAGGCGCTCCCTGGGGAAACCGGTTCAAGCGGTCCGCAAGCTCGACATATCCGGATTTTACGCTGTGGTGGGCCATGACCGCCTCATTTGAAGTTGGCTTTAAATCCCTTGACTCGAAACAACAGTTATATGCTATCGACCATTATTCCATTTTCCCTTTTTAAATATTTCCTGGCTTCGGAGATGTTTCGTTCGCTGAACACACGAACACCGTTTTTATCCAGCAGCGCTGCGGCGACGCCATTTCCCGGCTTTTTAATGCCGGAAAAACTGCCGTCATAAATATAGCCGCTCCCGCATGAAGGGCTTCCTTCTTTGAAAACGGCAAGCCTGATGATATAAGCGCGAGCAAGCTCAAGTGCTTTTTGCGCTCCCGTTAAAAAAAAACGTGTCACATCCTGCCCGGTGATGCTGATGACGCTGCTTCGGCCGTTTAATACCGTATGGCCGTCGCCGCGGACAATTTCCGCGCGGGGTCTGGGCACGGGAAGTCCCCCGGCAACTTCCGGGCAAATGGAAACAAGACGCCCTTCTTTACGCCATTGTGTCAGCGTTTGATCTTCTAAGATCAAGGCCGCACCATTGTACCTTACAAGGTCTCCCAGCAAACAGGCGCTGACCAGCACTTTTTCCATTTTTCATCCAGGCCTTTTTAAAAAGTTAAATAGGAATTTTAGCCTTTCGTTAACTCAGCGGCATAGCCGCGTTTCATAAAATCGTTACACGATTTTATTTTTATTTGACGCTCTGATTTTTTTATATTTTAAATAAAAATAGGTTGCAAATTATAATTTCAGTTGTTATTGCGAGCAAACTTTCTCCCTTATCGATCATCAAAAAAAATGAATCATTCGTTTCTTGTGATCACCCTGAAAATGAACCGGCGTATTTACAATGTCTGAAATATATTTTTCCAATTTTCAACTGGAAGAAGACACGGAATATTTCTTATACATCGGTGAACTAAAAAATTACGGTCTGAACGCCTTTTTAAAAGAGGCCCTGACCCGCATATTCAGCCGAAAATTCGATTTCATCGCCATCGTCCCGGATATATTCGAACAATACAACTACGACAACCTCATCGTCATCAACCCCTATGCCGAAACCTTTGAATGTCAATTCGGCGCTCATGTCTGTTGCAGGGTTTCAAGCGAAGAATTTGCCGCCGCGGTTTCAAATAACCGCCGGATCCGCGCCTTGATCAAAAGACTCCTGAATCGGCAGGAACATATTTATATTTACATGTTTGAAAGTATTCCCGAAATGACCCTCGATGAGATTCCCAATGTATCCATTTTGGGCCCGGATAAGCATATTGCAAAACATATCAACAGTAAAATCTACCAGTATCAACACTTAAAAGATATGCTTCCGGTGGTGGATTTTCGTGTCTGCCATAACTTCGAAGCCCTTCTTTCATCGGCACAAGAACTTTTCCCGTTCTGGCCGGATGGACTCTTTGTATCCGGTGAATACAGCGCAGCCGGAGTGAATAGTATCATCGCCCACGATATGGATGATATCAAAAACAAGTTTTCAGCACCCGACAAACCGTATCTGATCAGCCGGTTTATACCCCACACGTACGATCCAACCGTGCTGGCGGTTGTCGCCGATGAAGACGATGTTTATATTGCCGGTGTTGCAGACCAACGCATCGAGAAAGGAACCCGGTTTACCGGCTCCTTTTTTCCTTCCGTGCTGGATGAAACCATCATTGCAAAGCTGGTTGAATATACGAGAATTTCAGGGAAGTGGCTTGCCCGGGAAGGATACCGGGGCATTTTCGGGTGTGACTTTCTGGTAGACGATCAAAACAGCATCCGTTTTCTTGAAATCAATGCCCGAAAACAGGGTACCACCCTGGAATTCTGTTTCACCCTTGAACAGTCGCTGTCGCCGGGTTCGCCGATGCTGCCGGAACTCGAATTCTATGCCGTCACGGAAGGGGTGTTCCCGGTAAATACCGTGGAAACGATATCAAATCCGAAAAATCTTCACTGGGGCACGTTTAACTATAAGATTCAAGATCCGGTTCAAACCGAAGGATACATCCCTCAGAGCGCCCAGGAACGTGAAGCGTTCAAAAAAGTCGCCCAAGGAAAACTGAAAAAAGATTTCCTCATCTTAGAACACGCCGGATGCGACTTTGTTGTGGCCCAAGGCGCGTTCATCGCGCGCATCGTGGCCCTGGGGCACAGCCCCGCTGATGTTGAGCAGGGTTTAAAACAAGGACAAAAAACCATCGATCTTACGATCATTAAAACAAAGGACCCGGAGATACACCATGAATCACGAAACGCCGCAAAATGACACCACGGATGCTGTTACCCGTGAACTTATAGACGGCCTTTTCAAATTGCCCGATCAAAAAATGCCTAAAATTCCAAAGGCCTCCGATAAGCTTGCTTCAGAAATAAGCGCTCTCTTTAAAGCCGCTGAAAACACGGAACTCACGACGCCGATCATCGATCTTTTTGTGCGGCTTAAAAACATACATGAAGATCTGAATATCGCACCGGATGTTTTCGGGATATCCAAAGACGTCCTATTATCACTTGCAATTAAACATCAAAACATCGATGAACACGGGGTCACTGTCGGGGGGCGGGTTGACCGCGCGCTTCCCATTGTTGAGCAAGCCAATGAGCGGATTGTCGACTATCTGAGCCGCAAGACCCTTGAAGCGCCAAGCGGCATCGAATTATGGGAGACCATTCGGGAAAACGCCCGCCGCATCAGATCGATCCTGGATATATCCGGCGAGGAATGGAACTCCTATTCGGGACAGCTCCAGCATTGTATCGACTCTGTGGAAAAGCTGTCAAAAATAATCGATCTGCCGATTCATATCATCGAAGAGGTGGGGCGGGTGACGCAAAATTACCGGATGCGCATGACCCCTTACTATGCCAGCCTGATTCAACCCGGTCAAACAAACGATCCGATATTGCTGCAATCGGTGCCTACCGGTGAAATGGTCGATAACATCGGCATTGAAATCCCGCCGGTTGCGGCGGACCATTCTCCGGCGCGGTTGATCGACCAGTTTTATCCGAGGGTTCTCACCATCAAGGCCACCAATATGTGCGCCATGTACTGCACCCACTGTTTACGGATTGCCCACATTGGGAAAAAAGACCGGATTTATTCCGACAATGCCTATGAAGAAGCCTTAAATTACATCCGGCAAAATACCCGCATCAGGGATGTCCTCATCACCGGCGGAGATGCCTTTGTCCTTCCCAATGAAAAGATCAAAAAAATTCTGAAGGCATTGGACGACATCGATCATATCACCATGAAACGCATCGGCACGAGGATTCCGGTCACCACTCCCTGGCGCATCGATACCGAACTTTTAGAAATCCTTGAAGAAAGCAATGACAAAAAACCGGTTCGGGTGGTCACTCAGATCAACACAGCCCAGGAAATCACACCAATTTCCCAAAATGCCTTCAAAAGCATCTCCAAAAGCGTCAGCGCCGTGTTAAACCAGGCTGTTCTCTTAAAAGGAATCAACGATACAAAAGTCAAAATGTGGAAGCTGTGCGAAACCATTCAGGAAAGTTATGTCCGGCCCTACTACATTTTCAATTGCAGCTATCGAAATCCCCAGTTTGCTCATTTCCGGGTGCCGGTGGAAAAGGGAAGGGATATCGTGGAAAGCATGTACGGCAATATTTCCGGCGACGCCGTTCCGCGGTATATTGCCACGGCCGGTGGCAAGATCCCATTGCATCGGAGCAATGTCGTGCGACATGAGGGCGCGGACGTTATCCTCACAAAGCCGTGGAGCCATGAAGCAGTCAAATACCCGGATGCCGACCCGGATGCATACGCCAATCCCGACTTTTCCTTTGCTAAAAAATAGATGACGATTCACAACCGAATATCCGCATTCCTGAAAACACGCCATCAAGAGATGTTTTCCCTCCTTGAAAAGATGGTGCGGATTCAGAGCGGAACTTACAACAAAAACGGCGTAGACCGGGTGGGACATCTGATCCTGTCGGTATTTCAGCCCCATGCCGTATCCTGCCGGACCATCGAACAGGAATCGTTTGGGAATCATCTTGTGGTCCGGTCCCTTTGCGAAGACCCCTTCGACAAACAAATGCTTCTTACCGGGCATATGGATACGGTATTTCCCGAAGATACCGGCTTTACCGGGTACAAAGAAGACAGCGCTCACGCTCACGGACCGGGCGTCATCGACATGAAAGGCGGACTTGTTGCCGGTATTTTCGCCCTCAAAGCACTGGATAATGAACGCCTGTTAAAAAAAATACCCGTCACCTTCATATTCAACGCCGATGAAGAAATCGGGTCCCCCGGTTCAACACCGTTCATTCAACGCGAGGCCGCTAAAAGCGCCTTTGCGTTTGTTCTGGAAACCGGGGGCCGAAACGGAGAAATCGTCACCGGTCGAAAGGGAAACCTGTCCCTTGAACTGAGCATTAGGGGAAAAGCAGGGCATGCGGCTTTCGCCGGAAAGGAAAAAGCCAGCGCCGTTCTTGAACTGGCCCATAAAATCATTGCCTTTGAATCCTTGAACGACCCGGACCGGGGAATCACCGTCAATGTAGGGAAAGTCAACGGCGGTATCGGTCCCAACACTGTTGCGGATCACGCCCTGGCCCGTATCGATTTCAGATTCATTGAACCGTCGGACAAGGCAAACCTGGAAAACAGTATATCCGAAATTACCCAAAGAAACGACGTGCCCGGAACCGATTCCCATTTTGCCCTATTGAGTTCGAGGCCCCCCATGCCCGCATCTGCAAAAAACAAAAACCTGTTTAAAGCGGTTCGGGAAACCGCGGCATCCCTTGGATTTTCAGTAGCTGAAGAATTCAGATCCGGCGTATCCGACGCCAATGTGATTGCCGGAGAAAATACGCCGGTTATCGACGGTTTGGGGCCCATCGGCGCCAAGGATCACAGCGAAGACGAATACATGATCAAAGCGAGTCTTTTGCAGCGGTCTTCTTTGATTGCCTGCGCTTTGATCGATTGCTGGGAGAAATATCGGAAAGGTCTTTTGTTCTAATAACGGCCTTTAATAACCATTAATTTGCCCCTAATTGAACGAAAGTCGAGGCTTGCCCGCCTCTGGCTGTGATGCCCCATGTTCAAGGCTTCAAGGGCGAAGCCGTAGTTGTCTACTGCGAGCCTTTTATAACGAAGAAGATGGGGTGTTATCGGCTTTCGCTCAATCAGGGGATCACTTCTTTGGCAGATACGGCGTCAGATCATTTACATATTCGGATAAAATTTTGAACCCGGCGTCGCCTAATACTTTCATCGCCTTATCCTTATCTTCCAATTTCACCCGCATCACCAGATGATAAACGCCGGGGTATTCATTTTCCGGCCAGGAGACCAGGCTGCGAATGTTGATTTGCGCTTCCTTCAAAATCCTCGAAACTTCGGCGACAATCCCGATGCGATCTTCGACCAGGACGGTAAACCGGGTGCTTTCATCATCATCGAACCCGATGGCGCGGAGCAAAACTCCCATAACATCGGTGCTCGTGATAATCCCGACAAGCTTATCCGATTCGATGACCGGCAAGGCATTGATTCTATTTTCCTGCATAATATAAGCGGCACGCTCGATGGTGGTGCCGGGCGATATGGTGATAATCTTTTTAACCATAATCGCCTCGACGGTGAGTTGGTTCAAAAGATAGTTCAATTCATGAACACTCAGCGTCGTGGCCGGAGAAGCCCAGCTTTGCTTAACATCTCTGTCTGAAACAATACCCACCAATTTTCCATTTTCGTTAACGACCAGCAGATGGTTAATCCGCTTTTCCTGGATAATTTCTTTGGCTTTTCGCAAATTTGTATCCGGAGGTACGGTTACCAGATGTTTTCGCATAATTCGACCGACGTACATAATAGCACCTCCTTTTCGTCATCTTGTGAGACCTTTGAAAAACGCCCTTTTTTGCCCAATTTCTGCGTCATGCTCAAATTTCGATCCTCAAAATACTCAATGTATTCCTGTGGTTAAAATTTTCGCCTTCCTTGAACTTGAACAAAAATGAACATTTTTCAAAGGTCTCTTTGTCGCGCTTATAAAAGACACGCGAATTAAGTCATGACATCTTTACTGTTCAAACAAAATCTTCCTTCTTCAGAATAATCAATGGCGGAAATAGAAAAATCGTTTCCTTTGGATACCAGGTACAGTTGAACGGCGTTTAAGATTTCACAATCATCGACACAACTTTCTTTGGGTTGATTTTTCCTATGGCAATTTTCACATGGTGAAGATATCATATCGGCCTCCTCTGCTATGGTTTCAAGGAGAATTTATTCTCTATAAAATCAAATCCATATTACAGATCAACCTGTGTGAAAATTTTGATCGAATGCCAACGTAAAGAAATTTTATGCCTTGCCGGACGATTTTTCCTTGTCCCCAAAGACCTCGCATTGCTTACACCAATTCCGGATGTTTCCCTTTCGAAATATTTCCTTGCAAACTTCGCGATAGTATTGCATTTTCGGATCTTTAGGGCATTTTACTATAGCTTTTGCCATCAGTGTGTTCCTTGAGCCTTTTATGTTTTAACTTCCTGTATTTTTAAAATATCTTTTTATAAACCAAACTATCTTGTGTGTCAAGAAAATTATACCACAATATATTGAGAGTTTTCCGGGATTTCCGCAAATCACATGAAGATCAATGTCACAAGGGGCATCTGTCAATGGGCTGGCAAAAACCAAAACGCAAAGCGAGAGTGCGAAACATGGGGTTTTAAATGGCGGTTATATTTTTTTGATTTTTTCCATTTTTGTTTCAAGGGGTTTTAATTCATCCTCTTTTCCGTTTTTCTGCAGACGCTTTTTTAAATTTTGCAATTCCTGTTCCAACCGCGGCAAGATCTCCTTTTGTATCATCTCGCGAACCGCTTTTCCGGATTGCTTCATTTCAGTATAAAGGTCCGTCAGTTCGTTCTCTAATTTTTTATAATCCTCACTCTCGGGAACCTGTTTTAATTGCTCTGCAAACATATTGAATTGCCGGGTGAGATCTTTCATCTCCCCTTCAAAATCCTTTTGCATGCGCTCAACGATCACCGACATTTTGACGGAACCTTCGACGACGGCGTTGTTTTTCAACGGGGTTCCCCCCTTTTGGGTCTGGATCATCTCCACGGCTTTGCGGCCCTTTTTCAGCGGATCCGAAACAATGAAAAATCGAGTGTACTCCGTCGCGGTATTCGCAAAGGCTTTCTCGATCTTCAGCCCGACCAGAAAATGGCCGTCTTGGGTATAGGTGATCTCACCCACAGTGCCGATTCGGTTTTTTTCAAAAATAACACCGGCATCCGACGTCAGCCCGTAAATGTGATCGAATTTGACCACAAGATGTTTACCCCTCGGTTGACACCCAATGCCGACGAATGCGGCAAAAATGAGAACCATTATTTTTTTAAACATATTTCCCCCGAAGATAATCAACGGGTGCGTATTTAATTTTTTTCGCCCTTTTCCGAGAACTTTTTCCCTAACTTATCTTTTTTGCCTGTCACCTGACAGGAATCACGCACTCAGGTCGAAATCCCCAGTTTCGGCAGGATATATGCCTGCAGCAGATACCACAGCCCGACAATTACCAATAATAAAACGATGTCATTCATATGTTACCTTCCGTGTTTTTAAATCGCTTTTTCACGCTTAAACCTTGCCTGCCCAGTGAAATTCACGATAGTGAAGGGCCATGCCCATTTCACCGGGGAACCTTTAACCGCTGAACACTGAACTCCGAACACTGAACACTGAGTTTTCAACCCTGAACATGGCGTTCCACATATTCATAGGCATGTTTGATTGCCGCCGAAATCTCTTTTGAAGGCGGCAGTGTCGCCTCAATTTCCCCGATATAGTGACGATCTTTAACAAGCTGAAATGAATAGTCAAAATTAAGATCGAACACCCAGCTTACCAGAAGCAGTTTAAAATCGCCGGATGTTTTTAGATCCTTTATGCGGACAAAACGGTCTTCATTCAAAGCGGCAATCGCTTTCGGAGAAAAAAAGGGCTCGTCCGGAAGCCCGATTTCCACAACCGGATTCGGCTGTTTGTCACGTGATTTGTAATATTCGATAAAAACTCTCCATATATCAAGTTTGTCGGCATCCCTTAATAGACGTATGAATAACAGGGTTTTTCCATTCGCACCGACAGGGATTTCGGCAGCGTTGTGACAGGCAATGGCCTTGGTGATCCATTGTTTTTCATCCGCGCTGCAGCCGGCCAGAACATCATGTGCCGCCAGCTCCCGCAACCCAAGCAGGGCATGATTTTCGGAGTCCGTGTCTCTAAACGTACCGTAGACGGCATATTGCTTGAACCGGCCGATATCATGAAAAAGTCCCATGGTTTCCGCCAGCATCATGTCTTGATCCGACAGGCCCAGGGCATTTCCCAGCAATATCATATTCCGGCACACTTGTTCCGTGTGTTTCTCCTTGAGCCGGATGGTATTGTTATGCATGGCATCATCCGTGTAGAACCCGGAGACGTAGGTCTCAAACCATGTTTTCAAATATTTAAGATCTTTGGGTCTCATCGATGCGTCCGGTGAAAAGAAGTCGCCCCGCAAAAAATCAAATATCCGATTTTTACGGGAGTGTTCAGTCTTTAATGTTACAGAACCTATGAAACTTAAGTTTTAAAGCACGAAATGTCAAGATGATTGCGCGTACAGGCCTTTCCGTCTTGACTCCGGGTTTGCGTTTATCTAAACTTGGCACGACGTCTTTTAACGGCAAAATCGAGTTCTGACCCGTGATGTGGATACTTTAAAAAATGTATGGATGGCACGGCAAAATCGCCAGGATAGATCTCACGCGAGGATCATGGCGCACCGAAGATCCCGATATCGGGATCTTAAAAAAATTCATCGGCGGAAGGGGCCTGGCGGGATTTTATATCCGAAACACAATAACCCTTGACTGGAACCATCCGCAAATGCCCCTTCTGTTGTTTACCGGTCCCCTTGTCAATACCCGATCGCCTACCAGCGGCAGAATGACCTTTATGTCCCGCTCTCCTTTGACAGGCACGGTGGGTGATGCTTCTGTGGGCGGATCTTTTGGGTTTCAATTAAAAAAAGCCGGATTCGACGGCATTGTCATATCCGGAAAGTCAAGCCGGCTCTGCGGCATAGAAATTACAGACAACGATATCCGGATTGTCGATGCATCCCATCTTAAAGGCCGGGAAATCGGCGCTGTGAATTCGCTGCTCAAAGATAAAGGCGCCACTGCCGTTATCGGACCGGCGGCGGAAAACGGTGTTCTGTTTTCCAGCATCATCGTCGACCGCCATTATGCCGCAGGAAGAGACGGGATCGGACTCTCGTTTGCCGCCAAAAATTTAAAATATATCACGGTAAAAGGGACGCAAAAAACCAGCGTCTTTGACCCCGTCGCTTTATCATCTGCAAAAGAAGACGTATTCCGGCTGGCCGCAGCGTCTCCGGTACTTTTGGGGGAATTCGGGATTTCACGGTTCGGCACCGGCGCGCTGTACGACCTGATGGATGCAAGACGGATGATGCCCACCGATAATTTTCAAAAAACCCGCTTTGACCGGGCGCTGAAAATGAATGCATATGCGTTCAAAAAACAATATGCCCCCAAAAAGACCGGTTGCCGGGGATGTCACATTCTATGTAAAAAGATCGCCGGGCATCGGACGAGCATGCCCGAATTTGAAACCATGTCTCATTTCAGCGCGCTGTTGGGCAATGCTGATATCAATGCCGTTGTCGCCGCCAACAGGGTATGTAATGACATGGGAATGGATACCATTTCAGCGGCATCGACGCTGGCATGCTTTTCGGAAATTACACAGAGAAAACTGTCGCCCAAAGAAATTGTTTCGCTGTTGACGGACATTGGAAAAAAACAGAACAGGGGCGTCGAACTCGGCCGGGGGGCGGTAAAATATGCAATATCCTGCGGCCGATCCGAGCTTGCCATGGCGGTCAAGGGACTGGAATTGCCGGCGTATGATCCAAGGGGCGCCTATGGGATGGCCCTTGCATATGCCGTATCCTCCAGGGGTGGTTGTCATTTGAGGGCGTATCCCGTCAGTCACGAAATCCTCAGAAAACCGGTGGCCACCGATCGATTTTCCTTTAGCGAAAAAGCGCGTATGATTAAAATCGGCGAAGACCTAAATGCCGTAGCAGATTCTCTAACCGCATGCAAATTCATATTCTTTGCCGCATCTTTGGAAGAATATGCCAGAATCTATACTGCTGTTACGGGCATCAAAACATCTGCCCAGGATCTCTTCGCAGTCGGTGAACGGATCTGTTACAATGAGCGCATGATGAACGCCGCCAACGGATTTACTGAAAAGGACGACGATCTCCCATCCCGGTTCTTTACAATGGCCGGGGATCAAAACAGCGGTGTGCGCATCGGCCCGATAGACAGAGACGCATTTTTGACGGCGCGATCCAATTATTACATGGCGAGAAAACTTAATAAAACCGGCATGCCCGTTTCGGCGGTCGCACAGAATTTAGGGCTCGCGCCCATCGAGAAAATATCCGATGTTTCAAATTACCGAAAATAAGCTGATCAAAAGCGGTCTTGTGGATCCGGATGCACCTCTTATGGGCTCCCTGGACGCCCATCTTGAATGGAACAGAACCCACGATAAAATTTTCGCGCTGGAAATATTATTCAAACAACTGAATATCAACGCCCTTATTTTTTCACAGCCTGCCGAGCCGTATCGCAGCATCATCGATTACCTGGCAGAGACATCCAATGGCACCATCACTCCCACTGATTGTGAAACCAGAACATTTATCCATGATCTGCCGGTGGCGTTCGAACTGTCGCCCGATGCGATTGTGCCGCTGCTAAAAGTTCGAAAATGCGTCATTATTCCCGGCCACGGGATTATCACTTACGGCATGGTCGGTCTTGAACAGGCCTATGTCACATTTTCCTCGGTCTGTTTTGCATGTTTTGTGAAATTCTTTGTGGACTTTCTATTTCTGACAAAAAAAAGACAGATGGACAATAAATTCGGGCAGGTGTTCGATCGGGTGATTCAGACACTCGATCCGCCGGTTTCGTTCAATGGTTCTCTGACGAAAGGGCCGTTTAAATCAAAAAAACATATTTACAAAGCGATTCAGGAAGCCGGGCGACTCGTTGTTGAACATCGCCTGGTCGATTCATATTTCGGGAACATTTCATTTAGTGATGGCCAAACCCTTTATATCAGCCAGACCGGCAGCAGTCTCGATCAACTCAAAGATGCCATCGACCCCTGCCCGCTGAACGGGTCTTCCTGTGCGCCCATCACCGCTTCCAGTGAACTCCCGACACATTTGAAGATTGTGCAGCATGCCGGCGGCAAGGCCATCCTTCATGGACATCCCAAATTTTCCGTTATTTTGTCCATGGACTGTGATGTGGAAAACTGCCGGTGTCGCGATAAATGTCATGTAAAATGCCCTCATGAACGGTCCGTACGCGAAATCCCCATCGTATCCGGCGAAGTCGGATCAGGTCCTTTTGCGCTCTACAATACCGTTCCCAAGGCCATACGAGAACATCAAGGGGTCATCGTCTATGGGCACGGCGTGTTTACTGCGGGAAAAACCGATTTCAACAGGCCTTTTCAAGATCTTGTCCAAATTGAAAACATCTGCCGCACCGAATATTTTAACAGGATTCGTCTTTATTCCGAGTAATTGAGCGCGATATATTATCCGCTGTTCATCAAAGGAATATCTGGAATATTTCGAGGATTGGACGTCTCAGTCCAACACAGCTTGTCCCGTCGTAGCTATCGCGAAGATGGAAGATTGAGTCCGAAGAAAGGTTTTGAAACCACTGCTAAACACGCCCGCCACTCCACCTCAGCTTTGCTTTGAGAACATCAAAATAATGCTGATCCGGCAAAGCAATCATATGAACCGGACAGGGCGCTTTTTTAATGATGATGGTATGGTCTTCGTTAATCTCGAGGCCGGCCTGGCCGTCGAAGGTCAGTATGATATCCGAAGACTTTTTCCCCAGGCCGATTCGGATGGTGGCGGAATCCGGAACAATTAACGGGCGGTTGGTCAGCGTAAACGGACAGATCGGTGTCATGAGGATGCCGGGTACCGCCGGATGGATCACGGGGCCGCCGGCAGCAAGGGAGTAGGCGGTAGAACCGGTGGGCGTTGCGACAATGAGCCCGTCTGCACTGTAGGTGGTCAAATAATGATTGTCGATATATGTTTCGATATGGGCCAGTCTGGCCAGGGCGCCCTTGTTGATGACGATGTCGTTCAACACGGTTTCACAGGCGACTTCTTTATCCTTTACCGTAACGAGGACCAGAAGACGCATCCGCTGTTCTGTAACGAACTTTTCATTCAATACGGTCTCGACCGTCGGAAAAAGATCCTCTTCCACGGTTTCCGCCAAAAATCCCACTTCACCGAACTTGATGCCGAGAATCGGTATCGTCTGATCGCCGATCCATCGGACCGCGCTCAGAAAGGTTCCGTCTCCACCGAGCACAAAAACACAAAACAGGTCGGACGGCGCACAGGTTTTATACCTGTCTTCTATCCTGCGCCCCGGCGGCAGATTTTCTTTACCGACGACATCGATATTATTAGACCGGAGCCAGCGTTCAAGTTCGTCAGCTTTCTTTTTGGCCTCGGCGTCTTCTTTGACGACAATCCCTACTTTTTTCACGATAAGCGTTATCCTGAAATTTTTAGATTCCGTTGACCTGAAATCGACGAGAAGACTGATGACATTGATTTACACAATATGATATAGTTTCAATACTAACATCTCATTCAAACGGCAAGAAAAATTTGGGAAAGAAAAAAATATGGAACCCGTTTGCCTGTTTAACTGGACAAAGTGAATTTAAGGTATTATTTATTTCGCTTGATCGGAAAGTAGCGGTTTGTTATAGACCAAGATGGCATAATTAAAGGTTTTTCTTTCGATTGGAAAGAACACATTGCAACCATTGTATTTTTATTGATGTCCGGGTTAAAGATGCGCCGTTATCAAGGCACTGGAAATGACTGTCGAGATGAAAAATTCTAACGACCTGCTGAAAGTGGAAGGGGTGTGTAAATCATTTGGAAAAATGTTGGCGGTCAACCAATGTTCTCTGGATGTCACCAAAGGGACCATCACCGCCTTGATAGGGCCCAACGGCGCCGGTAAAACCACCTTGTTCAATCTCATCAGCGGATTTCATAAGCCCGATACGGGAAAAGTATTTCTGAAAGGAGACCGCATCGACGGTCTTCGTCCCGATAAGATTTTTCATAAAGGCCTGATACGCACCTTCCAGATTTCCCGGGAACTGGAAAAAATGACGCTTCTGGAGAATTTGATGCTGGTTCCCGGCCGGCAAGAAGGCGAGATGATATGGAATGCCTGGTTTCGACCGTGGCGGGTTCGCGCTCAAGAAAAACAGGTCAAAGAACGCGCCATCGAAACACTGAGGTTTGTCGAGCTCTTCCATTTAAAGGACGAATATGCCGGGAATCTCTCCACCGGACAAAAACGGCTCCTGGAAATTGCCAGGACCATGATGGCCGATCCGGATATTATCCTGTTGGACGAACCGGGTGCCGGCGTCAACCCAACGCTGATGAATAAACTGATCGGTTATATTCATCAGTTGAACGGCCAGGGAAAGACCTTCTTGATCGTTGAACACAATATGGAATTGGTCATGACGATCTGTGATCCCATTATCGTCATGAATGCCGGTTCCATTCTAACCCAAGGGACGCCTCAACAGATCAGAAACGATGAACGGGTTATAAACGCTTACCTGGGTGAGTGATAATGGCAATTTTAGAGGTTAAAGATCTGGTTAGCGGATATAGTGAGGTCATGATACTCAACGGCGTATCCATCCATTGCGCCGACAACGAAATCGTATCGATCATCGGTCCCAACGGCGCCGGCAAATCCACCCTGATGAAATCCATTTTCGGATTGATCCCCGTCAAACAGGGTTCTGTTGCTTTCGACGGCCGATCCATTACCGGTATGCGCCCCAACCAGTTGGTGAAGCTGGGGATGAGCTATGTGCCCCAAGAGAAAAATGTATTCCCTTCACTCACCGTTGAAGAAAATCTGCAAATGGGCGCCTTTATCAGAAATGATGATCTTACCGGTTCCATAGACAGGGTATTTGAACTGTTCCCGTTCATTGCCGACAAGCGGAAAAGCGTATCCGGTACACTTTCCGGCGGAGGGCGGCAAATGCTGGCCCTCGGCCGGGCCCTGATGCTGGAACCCAGGCTTCTCTTGCTCGATGAGCCTTCTGCGGGATTGGCGCCCTTGGTGCGGGATGAAATTTTTGAAAAGGTCATGGAAATCAGACAAAGCGGCGTGGCCATTCTCATGGTCGAGCAAAATGCCAAAAAAGCCCTTGGGATGTCTGATCGGGGTTATGTCCTGGTCATGGGAAAAAATCGATATGAAGATACGGGTGAAGCCCTGCTTGCGAATCCCGAGGTCGGCCGGCTTTATCTGGGGGGTGCTTAGGAGACGGTCCTGATTATGTTACAATTGATCGCAAACGGTATTGTTTTCGGTTCCATTATCGCCCTTGGGGCCATCGGTCTGACAATGGTTTACGGCATTTTAAAATTCGCCAATTTTGCCCACGGCGATACCATGAGCCTGGGCGCTTACCTGGCGCTGCTCTTTATCAGTTTGCAGATGCCTTTCCCCATCGCCGTGGTTCTGGCCATCGCTGTGTCCATTGCCGTTGCCATCCTGATCGATCACTATCTTTATCGATTCTTTCGCACCACCGGTCCGATTATCCTTCTCATCGCTTCGGTCGGCGTGGCGCTTTTTTTACGCAATGTCATATTGCTCTTCTGGGGCCCTGATCTGACGTACTATACGCGCGAAATCCACCTGGCGTTTCAAATAGTCCCGGGAATCCGACTGAATAGCTATGAAATCTGGATTGTTATCGTTACTGCGGTGCTCATTGTTCTGGTGCATCTGTTTTTAAAAAAGACGAGGATCGGCAAAGCCATGCGCGCTTCCTCGGATAACATGGATTTGGCCGAGGTGGTGGGGATCGATACCCAACGCGTCATTATTTGGACATGGAGTGTCGGAACGGCGCTGGCCGTGTTCGGCGGCGTTATGCTGGGCTTGGAAAACGGTCTTCGTCCGCCCATGGGATGGGAGTTGCTGCTGCCGCTGTTCGCCGCAGCGATTCTGGGCGGTATCGGACAGCCCTACGGCGCCATGGTGGGCGGTTTGATCATTGGTATTGCCCAGGAAGCCTCAACGGGATTTATTTCCACGGCTTACAAACCGGCAGTGGCCTTTATCATCATGATCCTCGTATTATTAATCCGCCCCCAAGGCATCTTCGGAGGTTCGAAGCGATGGATTTAAGCGGCTTATTCTCCTACCTCGTATTTTTTCTGGTGATTGTTTCGGTTTACGGCCTGTTGAGTCTGGGGCTGAATATCCAGTGGGGGTATACCAAATTGTTCAATATCGGCATCGCCGGTTTTTTTGCCGTGGGCGCCTATACCTCCGCCATCCTGACAACACCTCCGGCCATGGATCGTGTCGGCGGATTCAATATGCCGTTTCTCCCCGCTATAGTGATTGCGGTATTGCTGAGCGGTTTCATCGCTTTTCTCATCGGGATCCCCACTTTGAAGCTGAAGGAAGATTACCTGGCCATTGCGACCATCGGCATTGCCGAGACCATTCGCCTTTTTTTCAATAACGAGGCCTGGCTGGCCAACGGTGTCCGCGGGGTCAGCGGTATTCCCAGACCTTTTCAACACTATATCTCTTTCAATTATAATCTTTTCTACCTGTTGCTGATGGTTGTGTTTGTGATCGGTGTTTATCTGGCCATCGAAAAAGCCCTGAAATCACCCTGGGGACGGGTGTTAAAGGCCATTGGCGAAGACGAAACCGTGACCCAGGCCATGGGTAAAAACATTATTCGATACAAGATGGAATCGCTGGTTCTCGGTTCCATGATTATGGGAATGGCGGGTTCCTTATACGCCCATTTCATCCAATTTATCAGCCCCGAAGTTTTTGTCCCCATGAGCGGCACTTTTTTGGTCTGGGTGATGCTCATCGCAGGCGGAAGCGGCAGCAACAAAGGCGCACTTCTCGGCGCTCTGGTTATCTGGGGATTATGGTCCCTCACCGATTTGATTACCAATGTGGTGCCGGTCGCTTATGCCGTAAAGGCGGGCGCCTTCAGGGTCATTGCCATTGCCATATTTTTGGAGGTAATTCTGCTGGTCCGGCCCCAGGGCATTCTCGGTGAAAAGAGCGTGATGAAGGCGGCCAAGAAACAGGAGCAAGAGTAAAGAATCCGAACCAGAGGGCTCGGATTTGGTGCTTGAAATTTGTAATTGTTAATACAAAACCCCACGGCAGAGCCAAAAAACTCTGACTACCGCATTGCGGGGGAGGCTTGCCCAAAAGAATAGGTTTTTCAAAACTGAATAAAAAAACGGCCGCCTCCCCGAACGGAGGCGGCCGTTTATGTATCAGGACGATACTTTTTTACATGCCGATCGTTATATATTTGACGGTTTTGATTTTTCCATGGGAGAACTTCCATACCTCATAACTTCCGGGGACGTCACCGTATTTATCAAAATCGCAGCTTCCGGAAACACCTTCGTAATTGATGTTTTTCCCCTCCTTAATCAGTTTTAATGCTTTTTTCAGATTGCGCGCATCCACCTTAACGCCCGGAGGGTCCGCAACGGCTCGCAGATTTTTATGCACCGCTTCGGTGGTGGCCGCGCCGCCCTTGGCGATGGCCAAAGCGATTAAAACAACCGCATCATATTCGGTATCGATATACGGTTTGGGCGGCATTTCCCCGAATTTGGCGTTGTAGTGGTTCTGAAACCATGTGGCCATTTGCTTGTTGGGGTTGCCGGGTGCTGTGCCGTAGGTATTTTCCACATACTTATCGCCCACATTTTTTGCCACTTCAGGTGCCTTCATACCGTCCGCATATACAAAGCCGCCCTTGAATCCGAGTTCCACAATCTGGCGCATGATCACCGCTCCGAATTGCGGATACGCAATCATGACCACTGCTTGCGGATTTCCATCAATCGCCTTTTGCGCTTCACCCCTGTAAGATGCCTGCTTTTTGTTATAGGGGATCAGCGCCGTCACCTGGCCGCCCATTTTTTCAAAAGCGGCCTTCAGACCCTTGGCCAGCCCTTCTCCGTAGTCATTATTCACATAGACAATGGAAACTTTTTTATAATGCTTTTCCTTGCTCATGACCTGTGCCAGTGCCGGCGCCTGCAGCGCATCCATGGGCACGGTTCTAAAAATGTAGTCGCTGTCGTCCAATGTGGTGATCTTTTCGGAGGTCGAAGCCGGAGAGATTTGCACCACTTTGCTCGGGATGGAAACCGACGTCGCCACCGGGATGGTGACCCCTGAAGATAGAGCGCCCGTAATCGCCACGACTTTATCGATATCCACAAGTTTTTTTGCGGCATCGACGGCGGCGGTAGGGTTGGTTTGCGTGTCCCTCAAAATGATTTCAATTTTGCGCCCCAAAACACCGCCTGCGGCATTGATGTCATCAGCAGCCAGCAAGGCGCCATTGTTAACGGGAGGACCATAGGCCGCCAGATCACCGGTTGTGGAAACCAGGGAGCCGATCTTAATGGGCTCTGCCGCCATGGTTGAAAAAGCAAACAACACTATACAACTGACAACCACAAATAAACTCAAAATGCCCTTTTTCATACACCTCCTCCTTTCTGAGTGAAATTAATTGTTTACCTAACAGAGCGCGTTTCGAGAAAACGTTTTGCAAACCCCTTGCTTTCTTTTATGCGCCATGCATTATCTCGCCATATTATGTCTTACCGAATCCTAACATAAAAATCAATTTTTTAATTTGAACGCCCCGCAAGCTTGTCGGAATGAAGCAGACTTGCCCGCCGATGCCGTATGGTGGAGATCCCGCTTCAAAATCGGGATAAACCTATCTCTTAAAAGATCCCGCAGGTTTACCGGCGGGGGTTTCATCAAATCGTCATACGATTTTATTGTAGCTCTTTAAGGCGCCTGCTGAGTTTGACGGGATAGACCGCCGCATCGTTAATCACCTTGTATTTTTCATCGAGGCGGGAAAAATTCAGCTCAAATCTTTTTCGGATCTCTTCAAGCAAGGGGTGCGCACACAACACCTTACCATTTTCCATTACTTTTTCCAGCAACGGTTCACCTTCTAAAATATGCTCATCCCTCACCCCGATAATATCCTCGACGAAATATCCTTTTGAATTCATTTTCCTGAAGACTTGTTTTTCTCCGGCCAGCGTAACTTTTCCCGGACTCAATTTGCGAACATCACGGTCTTTGAATCGGACCATCTTGTAAACGACATCGACGAACGGTGCATCCGATGAAACCCCCACTTTGGTGCCGACCCCGAAGGCATCGATCCTGGCCCCATCGGACAAGACCTTTGCGATCTTAAACTCATCAAACCCGCTGCTGGCAAAAATTTTGACATTATAAAGCCCGGCATCGTCTAAAATCCTGCGAACCCCTTGACTCAGGCTCACCGTGTCTCCGCTGTCAAGCCGGACACCGATAAGCGTCTGTCCCTTTTTTTTCATTTCCTTGGCGACGGCAACGGCATTTTTAGCGCCTTCTAGGGTATTATAGGTATCGATCAGAAATATACAATGGTCGGGAAACGTTTCAAAATAAGCTAAAAACGCATCTCGTTCGTTGTCAAAGGCGGTTACATAAGAATGCGCCATGGTTCCGGAAATCGGAATGCCGTATATTTTACCGGCCAGTACGTTGCTTGTTGCCGTGAATCCGGCAATGAAAGTGCTGCGGGCGACGTTGAGCCCGGCATCCTGACCCTGAGTCCGTCGCAGGGAAAAGTCGATCAGGGGCCGGCCGGCGGCGGCATGAATACACCGCGCCGCTTTTGAGGCGATCATGGTCTGAAAACCGACGGTATTGAGTAAAAAGGTCTCCAGCAATTGGGCTTCAATGATGGGAGCGGTCACTTCCAGAACCGGCTCGTCGGCGAAAAAAACCGTGCCCTCGGGCATGGCATAAACATCGCCGCTAAAACGAAGCTGCTTAAGAAAGGAAAGAAAGTCGACCGAAAAACGGCCGGTGGTTTTCAAATAATCGATCTCTTCATCGGAAAACCGGAAACCGGCCAGTTCAGATAGAACCTGTTCGAGACCGGCGGCCACAAAAAAATTTCGGGTGGAATAGACATCTCTGATATACAGGGAAAAGGTCGCCGTACCAAATACCCGGTGTGCAAAATAACCGGCCGCCATGGTCAATTCATAAAGGTCGGTAAACAGCGGCCCCGCTCGGTGATGTTTGGTCATGAGAATTCAGCTCCGCGAATCGTGCCGGATAAGTCTGCTTCAATGTTTATGGTCAATATCGAGCAAGCGTCTTAGTGAATCCGTTGAACGAAATATATGCATTCCAGCATCGGCAAATCGCTGGAAAGCAGCATCCCCCTGATCCGTATAATCCACCACGCCGGGAATGACCACCGGAGATGTACAATCTTCCAAAAGATACACTTTTTCAGCCAGCGCCTTATCCGAGGATTCTATCTCGCGCAATAGGTCATCGATGGTCCAGGCCACGCAGTGGCTTTTTGCCTGTCCGGCAACAATGACCGCATCAAATTCTAAAAGCTTGGCGATAAACCCGGTGTTTTTTTGCGCGATTGGGTTGCCGTCGCTGTCATCCAGCACTTCAGGGCTGAGCACCGAATAATTTTCCGTAAACGGATTGCTTCCTTTGACCTGAAAATCTGCCAGAGCGTATCGCGCGATGCCATGAAAAAAAACAGCTTCCTCAACTGCTGATACCAGCGCATGGCCGATCCCCCCCAGCATGGCATGATACGGCCAGATGGTGAGATCGTATTTGCCGCCTTCTTTCAATCTCCGGGTATAGTGACGTAAAAACTCCTGGCCATAGGCTTCATCGATGTTCAGACTTTCGGCGACATGGGGATTGAATTTCCAGATCCCCTTTTCGACGTCCTGGACGGAAATCAGCGTAAACGGCTCGGGATGCTCACCCTTTTCATCGATCAGAAAGAGACTATGAAAGATTTGTACGGTTTGATGGGTATCCATAGTGGGACAGATCCGCGTGATCACATCCAGATTGCGATAGATGAATTCGCACAATCGTTTATTGTCATCCACCGCAGCGCTTCCAGAACGTCCGCCGACAAAGAGCTCAAATCCCGGTATACAAAATGTATTCTGCACGTCCACGAGCAAAAGACAGATTTTGAAAAAATCTTTTGAGGCAGCTGTTATTTTATGCTGTTTGGCCCATTTTTTTGCGTCTTCGCTACGCGCCTGATATGGAACTCTCCATACCCGCCCCACTTTGTCGGCATCAAAATGAGCGGGAATCGGCAGATCCTTTGACGACATGGCCGCCTCCTTCCGGTTGGATGACATTTATATAAAATAAGAATACGAATCTGAAATTTCAAGTAAATTTTAAAAATCCCGGACAATTATTGACTATGGGTTCGATTTAGGGGTACACATGTCAATAGGCACGTTTGGCTAAATACGATCTCATGCATACATAAATATCACCACGGCAAAACGATTAACGGAGGATACCTTCCCCGTGAATCTGAAAGGACGGAGAAAGGGCAATGAAGATCAAGAAACCCGGAATCTGCCGTACGATTTATTGTCGTGCGTTTATTCCATTGCTCTTTTTTTTATTGATCCAGTTTCCCGCAATATCATGCCTTGCGGAAAAGATCCCGGTGATCGCCAGCATTTACCCGGTCGCCGACATGGTTCGGCAGGTCGGGGGGGATCATGTAACGGTAACCTGCGTGCTGCCGCCCGGAGCAAGCCCCCATACCTTTGAACCCAAGCCGAGTCTGGTGAGAGCCTTTTCAACGGCAAGAATATTTTTTATGATCGGCGCCGGCCTGGAATTCTGGGCCGGTAAATTCATTAAACAGGCAGGACCGACCCTCATGACCGTGGTGTTATCCCGGGGTGTCCATCTGATTGTTTTAACCAAGCATGGACACGAAAATCATCCCCATAAAAAAGAAGTGCTGACGTTAAGAAACGAACCGGTGGTTGCCAACCCCCACATATGGCTGGATCCCGTGATCGCAAAATCCATGGTCGATAAAATCACCGCCGCGCTGTGCAAGGTTGATCCGGCGCATCGGCCGTATTATAATCAGCGAAGCCGAAATTATCTGAAAGCGCTGGACAGACTCGATCATCTGATCGCCGCTACAACCGCCGGGTTTAAAAATAAAAAATTTGTCGCTTTTCATGCGTCCTGGGATTATTTTGCCCGGCGATACGGTCTTGAACCCGCCGGCGTCATCGAAGCGGCCCCGGGGAGGAATCCAACTCCGGTGCAGATTAAAAACATTATCGCGGCCATCAGACAGTATCATATTCGCGCCGTATTCGCCGAGCCCCAGCTCAATCCCCGTGCAGCCGAGATTATTGCAAAAGAAGCTCGGGTCCGGGTTCTTTTGCTCGATCCCATCGGCGGGCCCGAACAGCCTTACGGAAATACTTACGTGGATCTCATGACGCACGATCTAAATATATTAAAGGAGGCCATGGAATGAAACCTACGGCCATTGATCCGGAAACCAACCAAGAATCCATCGTCGAACTGAACGATGTGTGGGTCGCTTACGACGGCATATGGGTTTTAAAATCCATTTATTTTAATTGCTATGCCGGCGAAATATTCGGTATTGTCGGCCCCAACGGCGGGGGAAAAACCACGTTGCTCAATGTTATTCTCGGGCTGGTGCACCCTCAAAAAGGGTCGGTCCGGTTGTTTGGAAACAAACCCGACAAAAACAGCCGACTGGAAATCGGGTATCTTCCTCAGATTTCCCATGCGGATCGATCGTTTCCGGTCACCGTCCTCGATGTGGTGCTTATGGGCCTTTACAATCGCATCGGTCTTTTCCGCAAGCCGGATCGTCACAGCAAAGACATCGCCATGGAACTGTTATCCCATGTCAACATGGACGGTCATGCCAAAAGACCTTTTGCCGTGCTGTCCGGCGGACAGCAGCAGCGGGTCAATATCGCCCGCGCTATGGCCTCCAAACCGAAACTGCTGATATTGGATGAACCTTCCACCGGCATCGACAGCGTCGCCCAGGAAGACTTCTATGAACTTTTGGCAAAATTCAGAAACGACCAAGGCATCTCCGTTATCATGGTATCCCATGACATCGGGGTCATTACGTCCCATGCCAACCGGGTCGCGTGTCTGAATGTCCAGCTTCACTATCACGATGAGCCGGATTCCTGTTTTTCAACCGAAATTGCCAAAAAAGTCTTTGGAGAAGACCTCAGGGTCATTGTCCACGATTCGAAATGCGCAACCTGTTTTCGCAGCCATCAAGACCATGATTGATATGTTCAGCTTTGAATTTATGAGAAATGCCTTTTTGGCCGGAATGATGCTCGGCTTTGTTCTGGCGGTGGTTTCTTTTTTCGTTGTACTGCGCCGTTTGTCCTTTATCGGCGTGGGAGTGGCCCATTCGGCTTTCGGCGGCGTAGCATTGGGCGCGCTGCTGGGCATATCCCCCACGTGGACCGCCATCGGTTTTGCCGTGGTGGTCTCCAATGCCATCGGCTATATCGGAAAAGAAGAACGTATCAGCACAGATACCGCCATCGGAATATTTTTCCCCCTGGCAATGGCGCTGGGGGTTATTTTTATCGGCATGTCGGATCATTACAATGTCGATCTTTTCGGATATCTTTTTGGAAATATTCTGGCAATTACCCGGCAGGACTTGATTGTCATCGCCGTTCTCGGCGGGTTGGTATTGCTTTCAACAAAAATATTTTTCAAGGAATTGCTGTTTGTGGCCTATGATCGGGAAGTGGCTTTTGTCAGTGGAATGCCGGTGACCTTTCTGGATCACTTTCTTTTGACCATCCTCGCCTTGTCCGTGGTCATCAGCATGAAAATTATCGGCATTATCCTTGTTTCCGCACTCCTAGTGATCCCCGGAGCAGCCGCCTCCCAAGTCACCCGGCGCTACGATTCCATGATCGCGCTTTCCATACTCATTGCGCTGGTATCCACTGCCGGCGGTCTTGTCATCTCTTATTTTGCAAACCTGCCGTCGGGCGCAACCATTGTGGCATTGGCTTCCATTATTTTCTTCATTGCATTCGGGGTGGGGCAGGTACGCAAGTAAGCACCGCTAAAGCCTTACCATTTATTATTACTTATGAAGATTTTTCTAATATCCAGGTTTGAAATCTGGGATGGAAAGGTGGAATGATGGGTATAAAGCGGATCAGAAGTGGTTTCAAGACATTCAATCGGGCTCAAGATCAAGGCGGACTGGGACGTCCAACCGCAGGAATATATCTAATATTTCGAGGATTGGACGTCCCAGTCCAACGCAGAGATTGAGTTCGAGGGGATGTCTTGAAGCCGCTTCTATGAGTTTTCGGCGAACAAGAACGAGATGGTATTTCGTCCTTTTTCTTTGGAAAGATACATTGCCTGGTCCGCTCTTTTGATAAATGAGGACAATGGTTCTTTATTGGAATATTCTGTGACACCGGTACTGACGGTGATGCGGATGGACTTTCCGGGTTCCGGGAAAAAGTGTTCGAATTCCACGACGGTTTTAATTCTGTGGGCAACATTTTTGGCTTCTTCCGCCGTGGTTTCCGGAAGAATAATCGTAAATTCCTCGCCGCCGTATCTGAAAGCGCTATCCATTGTTCTAAGACATGACGTAATGATCTGGCCCAGGCGGATCAGAACCTTGTCGCCCTCCAGATGACCGTAAGAATCATTGTAATTTTTGAAGTTGTCGATATCCATCAGTAGCAGTGCCAGGGGATGGCCATAGCGACAGCACCGATCGATCTCTATTTCCAGCAAATGATAGAAATGTCTTAAATTATATAATTTCGTCAGACCATCTGTTATGGCAAGATTTTCAAGCTTGCTGAGAATACGGTTGCGTTCTTTGGTGAGTCGCCTTTCTTTCAAAACTCTCTTCAATCTCAGCACCAGTTCCTCGAAACGAAACGGCTTAAATACAAAATCGCTGGCGCCTTTATGAATGGCCTCTTCATAGGAATAATTATCGCTGTAACCGGTCATGACGATGACATCGATATCGTAATCTTGTTTGACTTCATGGGTCAGTTGAAGGCCGTTCTTGCCCGGAAGCATAATATCGGTAATCACAATATGAACATCTTTTGTTTTTATGATTTCGAGGGCCTCTTCGGCGCTGGCGACGCTTGATACAGGGTATCCTTGCCGTTCAAAGCATTCGTGAATGGAGTCTCTAATAGCGGCATCGTCTTCAACAATTAAAATGTGGTCGTCCATTTTTTCTATCTCATTTTTTTTCATCAAAATGATATATCGGCAGTTAACGTCTCAAGCTTGACATATTTCATATTAATTTGATAAAAATTCCTTTTACCATTGCCTTTGCCGGTTCTGATTAGATAAAGGAATACAGGGAAAAGGATGGTGCCTGCTCTTTGGCTAAAAGACCGAAGTATGTATCAGCAGACAGGAGATTGAGCATAACGTGAAAGAAAGACGGTGTCAACAGGCTTTTGGCCGATCAGCGGCCCCAGGAGAATACGTTGCCGACCGAAATGAAGAAAATTAGAAATTTCAGCATCATCGCTCATATTGATCACGGGAAATCGACACTTTCCGACCGCCTGATTCAGATGACCCATGTGGTCCTCGATAGAGATTTTAAAGATCAGATTCTGGACAATATGGATATTGAACGGGAACGCGGCATTACCATAAAGAGCCATTCCATTTGTCTCCCGTATCAGGCCAAAGACAATCAGTCTTATATTTTAAACCTGATCGACACGCCCGGTCATGTGGATTTTACCTATGAAGTCTCACGGGCGCTGGCTTCGTGCGAAGGTACGTTGCTTCTCATCGACGCCAGCCAGGGGGTCGAGGCCCAAACCCTTGCAAACCTTTATATGGCCCTTGAACACGATCTTGAAATTATCCCGATCATCAACAAAATCGATCTTCCTTCGGCCGATGTCGAACGGGTCAAACAGCAGATTAAAGACGACCTGGGTCTTGACCCTGAGACCGCCTTGCTCATCTCCGCGAAGGAAGGGACCGGCATCGAAGCGGTGACGGAAGCCATCGTAAATTATCTTCCCCCGCCGTCCGGCGATCCGGAATCGCCGCTCCAGGCATTGATATTCGATTCCCATTACGATGCTTTTCGGGGAACGATTGTTCATATCCGGGTCTTTCAGGGGACTGTAAAACCAAAAGATGCCATTGTGTTTATGTCCAATAATGCCGTCCATAGGGTGGAAGAGGTGGGGGTATTCCAGATCGAGCGCATCCCGAAAAATGCGCTTTCAGCAGGAGAGGTCGGCTATATCATCGCAGGTATCAAGACCGTCAGCGATACCCGTTGCGGGGACACCGTCACGCTGAAGCACCACCCCTGTAAAGCGCCTATGCCGGGTTTCAAGGAAGCAAAACCGGTGGTTTTTTCTTCAATCTATCCGGTGGCTTCCGACGGTTACGAAGACCTGGTTTCCGGACTGGAAAAACTGAAACTCAATGATGCCTCACTGATTTACGAAAAAGATACATCGGTGGCGCTGGGATTCGGGTTCCGCTGCGGCTTTTTAGGACTCCTTCATCTCGAGGTCGTCCAGGAGCGGCTCGAGCGTGAGTACGATCTTTCATTGATATTAACGGCGCCCTCGGTACGATATGAGCTGATAATGAATGACAGAACCACAAAAATCATCGACAACCCGGCGCTTTATCCGGACCCGACTACCATTGAACGCACAAAAGAACCGTTTATTCGAGCGGCCATTATCATTCCGGACCGCTATATGGGCGTGGTCATGAAGCTGTGCCTGGATAACAGGGGGATTAACAAAACATATCAATACTTAACCAGCAACCGCCTGGAAATGATATTCGAGCTTCCTCTGGCGGAAGTGATTTATGATTTTTACGACAAGCTCAAATCGGTTACCCAGGGGTTCGGCTCCTTTGACTACGACATTATCGATTTCAGAGAAACGGATCTGGTCAAACTGGACATCCTCATCAACGGAGAGCGCGTGGATGCGCTTTCTCAGCTTGTCCATCGAGACCGGGCGGGGGATCGCGCAAGACGCGCCTGCGAAAAACTTCGTGAGGAAATTCCAAGGCAGATGTTTAAAATCGCGATTCAGGGAGCGATCGGCGGGAATATTATTGCGCGAAAGACCATTTCGCCGTTTAGAAAGGATGTCACCGCAAAATGTTACGGCGGGGACGTCTCACGAAAACGAAAGCTTCTGGAAAAACAAAAAAAGGGAAAAAAACGGATGAAAATGGTGGGACAGGTCATGATTCCACAGTCTGCTTTTCTCTCGGTTTTAAAATCAGACCAGGAATAGTAGGGATTGTTGATTGTTTACCGGATTGATGATTGACTAACGGTGGCGCACAGCTCGGAAATTAAAATATAAAACCATTGAATTTCATGTTTTTCAATCAACAATCATATATCATCAATCCTAATTGGGGGTTTTATGGGAAAAACCATTGCAGAAAAAATATTTGACGCTCACAGGGTGGACAACCCTTCAGAAGACATTCATGTCATCCGGCTGGATGCCGTATTCTGCCATGAAATCACAACGCCGATCGCCATCAATGACCTTGTCGATCGGGGCAAGGACAGGGTGTTCGATCCCGGCAAGATCAAGGTCGTCATCGACCACGTGACACCGGCAAAAGATTCTAACACCGCCATGCAGGGCAAAATTTTAAGGGAGTGGTCTCGGAGACACCATATTCCGGATTTTTTCGATATCGGCAGAAACGGTATCTGTCATGCGCTCTTTCCGGAAATGGGTTTCGTCAGGCCCGGTTTTACGATCATTATGGGAGATTCTCATACCTGCACCCATGGCGCTTTCGGCGCTTTCGCCGCCGGCGTCGGAACCACCGACCTCGAAGTGGGTATTCTAAAGGGCGTCTGTGCCTTTCATTATCCTTCTACCATCAGAATCGACATCGTCGGCCGGTTGCCGGAAGGTGTTTTTGCCAAAGATGTGATCCTTTCCATTATCCGTAAACTGGGGGTTAACGGCGCGACCAATAAAGTTCTGGAATTCACCGGTCCGGTGGTCGACGCCATGAGTATGGAATCGCGGATGACGCTTTGCAATATGGCGGTCGAGGCCGGAGGAACATCGGGAATATGCTATCCCGACATGACGACCATCAAGTACCTCTGGAAGTATATCAAAGATGACTATGCGGATAAAACATCGGCGCTGGATCATTTCAAGACGTTTCATTCGGATCCTGACGCGCGATACGACCATGTCATCGAATTTGATGTGAGCCGTCTCGAACCGATGGTCACCTTCGGATATAAACCCGACCAGGTCATGCCCGTAAGAGAAATGGCATCCACCAAGATCGATCAAGTCTATATCGGATCCTGCACCAATGGCAGAATCGAAGACTTAAGGGTTGCGGCGCAAGTGCTCAGCGGAAAAAAGATCAGCGATTCAATAAGGGGCATTGTATCCCCCGCGACCCCCGAGACGTTCCGTCTGGCCATGGAGGAAGGGATTTTGAAAATATTTCTGGATGCGGGGTTCTGTGTCACGAATCCAACCTGCGGGGCCTGCCTGGGCATGAGCAACGGGGTGCTGGCAGAAGGCGAAGTCTGTGCATCCACGACCAATCGAAACTTTAACGGCCGTATGGGAAAGGGCGGGATGGTTCACCTGGTCAGCCCGGCCACCGCCGCAGCCTCAGCCATTTCCGGAACCATTACAAACTCCGGACTCTACAAAGGATAACCATGAAAAATTTCAGCGGAAACGTATTATTTCTCGACCGGTCCGACATCAATACCGATGAAATCATTCCGGCAAAGTACCTCACCGAAATTTCCAAGCAGGCATTAAAACCGTATCTGCTGGAAGACATCCAGCTGGAGGACTTCGATTCCCGGCGCAATATCAACGGAAAAAAGGTTATCATCACCCGGGCGAACTTCGGATGCGGGTCTTCGAGGGAGCATGCGCCGTGGGCCCTGGAGGTCAACGGCATTCATCTGGTCATTGCCGAAAATTTTGCCCGGATTTTCAAGCAGAATATGTTCAACTGCGGCATGATGGCCGTGGAACTGCCGGGTCCGGCCATCGACCGTATTTTTAAAGAATTTGCCGGTCGCCAAACCCATCTTGAAACGGATCTGAATACAAATACGTTCACCCTAACCGCCCAAGGCCTCAGCCAAGAAGTGCCATTTAGCATCTCCGACTTTGATCGCAGCTTGGTCATGACCGGCGGATGGGTGGAATATGCAGACAGTAAGTATTAGCGGCGTTCGGCTAAATTCGCCACCGTATTTGACTTTAGACAAGAAACCCTGCTGGACAGGCAAAAATCCGAAATACAAAGCACGAAATTCGAAACAATGATAAAAATTAACATGTTCAAATGACAGAAACATCAGATGGTTTATGAATCGTTTCGGTCATTTTGTCATTCGATATTCGAATTTTTTTCGGATTTCGAAATTCGATTTTCGGATTTTACCTGAATATAACTCGCTTTTCATACATCCATAGAAAATATGGATACTAACATACGATACGCTGTTATTCTACCACTTTATTCACGATAGTGCCGATGTTTTCGACATAGCATTCCACTACGTTGCCCGGCTTCAGGACCACCGGCGGATCCCTGAATATCCCCACGCCTGCCGGGGTGCCGGTGGAAATGATGTCGCCGGGTATCAGGGTGATATCTTCGCTGATATCCTCTATAATGGTATAGACATCAAAAATCATATCCCGCGTATTCCCATCCTGCATGATCTTTCCGTCAACCGTGGCCGTAATCCTTAAATTATTCACATCGCCGATTTCGTCGGGCGTCACCATAACCGGTCCGGCAGGGGCAAAGCCGTCAAAAGACTTTCCCCTGAACCACTGGGAATCGGAAAACTGCGCTTCCCGCCCGGAAACATCGTTCATGACGGTAAACCCTGCGATGTAATCCCGGGCCCGCGCCTTGGATATTCTCTTTCCTTCCTTTCCGATGATGATCGCCAATTCCACTTCCCAGTCGATCTTGCCGCTGCTTTTGGGCAGTATAATGGGATCGAACGGGCCGTTCAGCGTATTGATTGTTTTGCAGAATATCAACGGCCTGTCCGGATTTTCAAATCCCCCTTCCTTGGCATGTTCGGCATAATTTTTTCCAAGACAAATGATTTTGGACGGCTTATGGATGGGGCAGCCGATGCGGTCTTTGATTTTTTGTCCCGGTTCCTCGACGCCGGCTATTCTTTCGAGCCAGTTTTCCCTAAAGAATCTTTCACCGATATCCGGAATTTCAGGGAATAGCTTTCTGAGATCCACAATGTTGCCGTCTTTGTACAGGCCGGGTTTTTCTTTTCCTTTTTCGCCAAATCGAACGAGTTTCATCTGTTGTTTATCCTTTCTTTTTTACCGTCATCATAACATTTTTTTCCATACCAATCCACCTGGCGGCAAAGGCCCCGGATAATATTCACTTCTTTTGCCCGCAGCTGCAATCTCGTGAAGAAACGGCGAAAATGATTCAGCCAGTAATCCGGATTTTCAGAGTTGATATAGCTGATTCGAACCAGGATGTCCTTCAGTTGATCATACATCCCGTCGAGTTCGTGCCGGTTGGCCAAACGCGGTGTGAATTCCTTCTTCTCTTTGCCCCCGGCAGTAAAAATCTCATAGCATAGAATCATCACCGCCTGGGCCAGATTCAAAGAAGAAAACGCTGTTGTCGGGATGTTGACAAGCACATGACAATGACGGACCGCCTCATTGGAAAGTCCCCTGTCCTCGGGGCCGAAGAGTAAGGCGATGCGATTCTCCACAGAAATGGGAATCAACTTTTCGGCCAGTTTTAACGGCGTACACACCACCTGCCGCTCCCCGCCGAGACGAGCGGTTGTCCCCACAACATAATTAAAGGTCGCGAGGGCTTGTTTCAGATCCGGATAGAATTTGCTTTTTTCAATAATATTCGAAGCAAAATGGGTGGCCAGTTTCAGTGCTTTATGAAGGTCGAAATTTTGAGGATCGACGATGATCAAATCCCCAATGCCCATATTGCGCATGGCTCGCGCAGCAGCCCCGATATTCTCGGGATATCGGGGCTTATTCAAAACGATGCTGATATTATCTAAATTGATACGGCCGGGCATCAGTGGTTCAGTTCAAACCCATTGAAAAAGTAAGCGATTTCATTAGCAGCCGTCTCGGAGGAATCCGAACCGTGTACCACGTTTTTCTCGATGTCGGTTGCAAAATCTTTCCGAATGGTGCCTTCGGCCGCTTCCCTGTAATCTGTCGCGCCCATGATTTCCCGGTATTTGGCAATGGCATTTTCGCCCTCAAGAACCATCACGACGATCGGTCCGGATGACATAAAATACGTCAGGCTGTCAAAAAACGGCCGTTCTTCGTGCACGGCATAAAACCCCTTGGCCTGCTCCTGGTTCATTTTCAACATTTTCATGGCCGATATTTTGAGCTTGTTGCTTTCCAGGCGTTGAATCACTTCACCGATGATACCCCGGGCAACACCGTCGGGCTTGATAATCGCTAATGTTTTTTCCATGATGTTTAAATTCCTTATTTAAATTCGAAACGGTTGTTTTGATCTATGGTGCGATACTAAAAGGCGGACATTAAGTCAACACCGGCGCTGCACTTCATAGGGTAAATGCATTTGAATGGGTACGCTTCAATCCCAACACACGGAGAACAGATACTCGCCGTCGCTACGCTGAGCAAGCATCGGATCCGTTTGCCCCGGCATATTTTGCGGTAAAAAGTGTTTGCAAAGATCCTTATTTGCCAAAAAGTTCTTTAAGAATAGGTTTTACATTATTCCGGTGTTCGGGCGGCACCATTAACACCTCGATGGGTATGTTTGAAACAAAATCGCCTTCCAGATGTTTCAGGGTGTTTTTCCTGTATCGATCCCGATTCTCTTTTTTTGCCATCAGCAGCATAATATCCGCGAAGTTGCCGGAAAAGCCCGCGGCATCGATGTGTTCTATAACTTGCAAATAAACGGTATTCACAGTGATAATAAATGGATCGACTTCGGCATATCCTGTTTGGCTGCACTCTTTTTCCGAAATAAAACACCGGCATCCAAACGGTCGAGCCGGATATATCGGACACAGGCCGTCCATCAGCAGCAAACAATGTTTACCGTCGTCATGGCGCGGTTCCTGGGGTGGATCGTCTCCTTTTGCACAAAGAATCGCCAGTTTGTTCGTGGTGGTTCGGGGCTTGAACCGGCTGCCGGATAGCCCTTTTTGAATGTGCCCGAACAAATCATGCCGGCTGTTTGAAATAAGAGAATCGGCGATGAGGTATCCCTCAAGGGTCGTCATGGTGACATCCGGCGTGCAGCACGCGGTGCAATTTTTTTTGCAGGCGATATTCAGGCCGCCCGTAAATTCGTCATAATGCCTGTAAATAGTGTTCAAAACCGTTAATTTTTGGCCCAAGCTCATTTTACGCCCTTGATCATGAGGTGTACTTTCCCTGAATATCTACCTGGAAGGTGTTAAAACATGCTATGTTTATAATGTTGAAAAACGCTGCGTCGCTGATCTATGAAAATATGTATTTTCAGCTTGATAATCAAGCAAAATCGATCAATGGTCTGTCCTGTTGACAGGATCGGCGGTTCGGGATTATTTTAAAAGTAGCAGATGCTGTAAGCTTTAAGGATACGATAATGACATTTAAAAATACCAGAAGCTATCTCAAAATTAGGATTTTCGGTCGAGATCCAGGCGCGGCCGAGGATCAACCCACAGGCATACTCAAGTATGTCGAGGACTTGAGACGAGGGCTCAACACCGATATCGGCCGAAAAGACTTTTTTGAGATGGCTTCTATATTTTTTGCGGGCATTGCGCTGCTTTTCGTCACGGGGTGCTTTCAACTGCAAAAAAACACCGAATCAGCGACCGATAATATCGTTTCGCTGGTAAAGAAAATTCAGCCGGCGGTTGTCACCGTCGTCTCCTATGATGCCGACAAAAACGTGACAAACCTGGGAAGCGGCTTTTTCATCGATAATCTTGGAAATCTCATTACGAATTACCATGTTCTCGATGGCGCCTATACGGCTCAAATAAAAACATATGACAAGCAGCTATATCCCATCGAGTGGGTGGTGGCTGAAAATAAACACGCTGATCTCATCAAAGTCCGGGCTAAAATTCCGAAATCGTCCATTCACTGGATTAGCGTTACTGAAATAGAACCGTCTGTTGCGGACCGCGTAGTGGTGGTGGGAAGTCCCATGGGACTCGAACAAACGGTGAGCGAAGGCATTGTTTCCGCCTTTCGGGAAATGCCGGTTATCGGAAAAGTGTTTCAGCTTTCGGCGCCCATTTCTCCGGGATCCAGCGGGAGCCCCGTGATCAATATGAAAGGGAAAGTGGTTGGCGTCGTCTCCTTCCAGGCGGTTAAAGGGCAGAACCTTAATTTTGCGGTTTCCAGCGCAGGAATACTGAATTTAAAATCAGACAAGGACATAAAAACATTGTCGGAATGGACCTACGATATCAAGATGAAAACGCCCAAGCTGGTTGAAAAACTCTGCAAAGAAGGATTTCAGTTTTCCATCCGGGGAGAGTTTAAAGATGCGCTGAATTACTTTAAGGAAGCCACCGAGACGAGCCCCGATGACACGCTGGCATGGTACGGGCTGGGGAGCTGTTACGATGGACTGGATCAGCCGGAAGAAGCCATAGCGGCTTTTAAGCAGGTCATCCGACTCGATCCGGAAAATGCCGAGGCGTATTTTAACATTGCGCGTTATTATCGAAAAACAGGCCGTTACCAGGATGCCATTGAAGCCTATAACCGGGCCGTGAGTATTGATCCAGATCATGCACCTTCATATTACGATATGGGTGTGGTATTCGAAAAGCTCAAAGACCTTGAAAGCTCTGAGAAGGCATTCAAACAGGTTCTGCGAATCCAGCCGAATCACATGCCCGCGCTTTTTCAACTCGGCATGGTTTATTACCGACAGGGACGTTACAACGAAGCTGTCGAATCCTATCAAAAAGCATTGAGAGTCCGTCCGGATTCAGCCCGGGTACTCTATCATTTAGGAATTGCCTACGGCGGACTGGGCAAAAACGAACAAGAAGTCGAAACCTTCAAACAGGCCATTCGGGTTGACCCGGATTTCGCCCCTGCGCATTACAATATGGGCATTATCTATCTCAATAACGGCGACAAAGGGGCTGCGCTGGAAGAATATAAAATATTAAAGGGACTCGATCCGAACATGGCTGAAACGCTCTTTGAAAAAATTTACTGATCGTTTTGAATAGCGCCGGAACCAAAACCGTGATTTTTCGTTCAGGCATGAAATAAGGAGGGGTTATGAAAAGCAGCGTCTATTTTATCGATTTAAGGGCTTCGGCAAAAGAGAACCTGGTAAATAAGCTGGCACGGCTGATCGATACTGCGGGCCTTTCCGATATCGTTAAAAAAAGGGACCTTGTGGCGGTGAAGCTTCATTTTGGGGAAAAAGGAAATACCGCGTTTATCCGGCCGGTGTTTGTCCGTAAGATCGTCCAATCCATAAAAGCCGTGGGCGGTTATCCCTTTTTGACGGATGCCAATACCGTATATGCCGGAACCCGAAGCGATTCTCCCCATCATCTCAGCACGGCCATTCAAAACGGTTTTGCATATGCAGTGGTCGATGCGCCCGTTATCATCGCGGACGGACTCAGAGGTAAGAGCGAATCAGCCGTTACCGTCAACCAGAAGAATTTTAAAAAGGTGTATATCGGATCGGATATCGTAGAAGCCGATGCATTGATATCGGTGGCCCATTTCAAAGGGCATGAACTTTCGGGCTTCGGCGGCGCCATTAAAAACCTGGGGATGGGATGCGCTTCCCGGAAGGGT
>CAZQAF010000012.1:40035-44819 GCA_964591175.1 uncultured Desulfobacteraceae bacterium
GGGCTTCGGCGGCGCCATTAAAAACCTGGGGATGGGATGCGCTTCCCGGAAGGGTAAACTCGCGCAACACTCCACTGTTTCGCCAAAAATGATCGAAGAAAAATGCGTCGGCTGCGGGGACTGCGTGCCTCACTGCTCCCAAAATGCCCTTTCAGTGGAATTTGAAAAGGCGGTATTGAATGCCAAAAAGTGCATCGGGTGCGGGGAATGTCTCCTGATTTGCCCCAACAGCGCCATTGAGATCCAATGGAATCAGACCATACCGACCTTTTTGGAAAATATGGTGGAATACACCATGGGGGTGCTGAAAAATAAAACAGACAAGCTCTTGTCCGTGAATTTTATCACCCAGGTATCCCCGGCATGCGACTGTTACGGCCACAATGATGCGCCCATTGTGAGGGATATCGGCATTGTCGCATCCAAAGATCCGGTGGCCGCCGACCAGGCGAGCGTGGATCTTGTGAATCAAGAAAAGGCCCTTCCCGGATCATGCCTTGATGTCAATCTTGAAAAAGGCGAAGATAAATTCAGAGGGGTTTACCCGAACGTGGACTGGCGCATTCAACTTGACTATGCCGAAAAGCTCGGCCTCGGAAACCGAAGTTATGAACTGACCAAAATATAATCCGGTTAGGGGGCTATTTCATAGGAAATACTGACCTGGACACGGATACGGCTCTCACCCATCTCCATGGGCGGGGCCGCAGCCAGGGCGTCCGACGTCATTTCAGCCGCCCCCAGCATCCGGGGAAGGGGCGGCGTGTAAACCGGCTGGCTCCGGAGAGAAGCGATGCGTTTTAGTTTCACACCGGCGGCTTCGGCCAAGATTTTCGCCCGATCAATGGCTTCGTGCGTGGCCTGTTGCAATGCTTGTTTTTCCAACATTGATTTGTTTTTAAGATAAAACTGAATCTGTTGAATGGTGTTGGCGCCGTTTTCGAGGGAAACTTCGACAACCCGGGAAACATATTTGGATAACATCCCGGGTTCAAACCCTTCCATGGTGACCATCACCGCATTTTCGACCTCATAGCCTCTGATCTTCGGCGGCCGGGATTTATAATCTTTTTGGGGTGTCACCCGGTAATTGGCGGTCTGAAGTTTGAGATGTTTGATGGCCAACCCTTTGACGGCCGTCAGCACGGCTTTGGTTTTAACCGCATTTTCCGCACTGGCCCGTTCCAGCTTCCGGTCCTCTGTCACGACGGCGATAAAAATTTTAGCGCTGTCATTCTGCCCGGTAACTTCGGCCGTGCCATGGGTAAATATCAGATTGCGATCCGAAACTTCCTGAGAATGGGCGGATACGGGATGAACGACAAACACGACACACGCCGTTAAAATGGCACTCAATACTCTTTTCATGTTGGCCTCAATCGTCGGGTTGAAAGGTTCAGAGGTTCAGAGTTCAAGGGATTTTTCTCATTTTATGAATATTAAGTCAAGCTTTTGAAATGTGTTTTTTTGAATTGCGTTCCATACCATTCGTTCATATGATTTATGCTGGAAAGCAACAAATGTAAAACCGTTGACGACCATCACCTCTTTATGGAGACAAATCCATGCGCCGTAAAATTATGATAGGTTTCAGTGTTCTGGCAGGCATTGTTCTTGTCAGTTTCCTGATTATCATTCTTGTCGTATCAACCTATAATTACAACAAGTTTAAGCCCCAGATCATAGAAATCACCCAAAAATATACCGGCAGAAAACTCACCCTGACCGGTGATATCAAAGTGAAAATAAGTTTGTTTCCTACCCTTGAAGTCAACAACGTCTCTTTTCAAAATGCACCGTGGAGCGCGTATCCGGACATGATTCATGCCAAACGCGTTGAAGTTCAATTGGCGCTGATTCCGCTCATCAAGGGCAACATCGATATCAAGCGTTTAATTCTGATTAATCCCGACGTGATCATGGAAATCAATACATCCGGTCAAACAAATCTGGAATTTAATGTGCCGGAACGACAAAAAGCAAAAACAGCGCCTGTAAAAAAAGCCCGGGCAGAAGCCGCGCCCTTCGCGCTTAAGGAAATCGTTATCCGAGACGGCAAATTGACAGTTGACAACCATCAAAAGAATCAAACCTTTGTCTTGATCATCCATCGATTGGTGGAAAAAGCAGAAGCGTCCATGGATAAGGCGGACATTAACTTGGAAGGATCTTTCAACGACATTCCATTGAACGTATCCGGAAAGATCGGGACACTGGCGGGCATCACCGACCCTGACGTATCCTTTCCCGTGGATTTAAAGGCAAAGGTCGGCCAAATGGAAATCCATATCGCGGGCAAGATCCAGAATCCGCTGGCGGCTAAAGGGATTGATGTCAAATTGACGGTAAAAGGCAATGACCTGTCAAAGATCGAAACCGTCACAAAAGAACCGCTGCCACTGGCGGTTAAAGGTCCGTTTGATCTTTCCGGTCATCTTGTTGCCGCTAATCCTTCAAAAGTTCAAGTGTCCGATATCACGATCCAACTGGAAGACAGCCGGCTCAACGGTTCCGCAACATTTGATGTCACTGCCGACATCCCGCGAATATCGGCAAATATTGTTTCCGAAGCCCTGGATTTGCGTCCGCTGTTGATGACATCGGAGAATACAGCCGGCGTCGGCAAAAAAAAACCCCCGGCACCCAAAAACAAATCAAAGAAACTCTTTGACGACACGCCTCTGAAGCTGGATATACTGCACCGTATGAATGCGGCCGTAGATCTTCGAATCAAACAATTGTTTTTGCCCAGGCTCGCCCTCGATAATATTGAAACCAAGATAAGGCTCCGGGATGGGAATCTCACTGTCGATCCGCTGACTGCCGAAATCGGCAGCGGGCAATTGAACAGCCGTTTAAATTTTAAGGCCAAAGAAAATATGGCCGATGTCAATCTGAACATGGATATCAAACAAATGGACATCGGGGAAATGCTCAAAAAATTGGAAATTACCCAAGCCGTGGAAGGCACTCTCGACCTGGATGTTAATTTTAGAGGCTACGGCAATTCAGTGGCTGCGGTCATGGCCGGCTCCAGCGGCAAGGTGGTCGCAACGCTGGGACAAGGGAAAATACCCATGGGGTATCTAAACTATATTAGTGCCGATATCGGTTCGAGTTTCATGAATCTCATCAATCCGTTCAATAAAAAAATCGACCACGCCAAAATCAACTGTGCCGTATGTGATTTTCATATTCAAAACGGTATAGCCAAAAGCAAGGCCATCATCATCGACGATCCCCAGAAAACATTGTTCAGCCAGGGAACTATCAATCTTAAAACCGAAGCATTGGATTTTCATATCACCACCAAACCCAAGGAAGGAATCGGAACCAAGGAAACGGGCAAATTGAGCATCAGCCTGAGCAAAATAACCAAACCGTTTAAGCTGAGCGGTACGCTAACCCATCCTGCTTTGGGAATTGACATCATGAGCACCGCCAAAACCATCGGCACCGCTCTTTTGGGACCCGTGGGCTGGGCTTACTTACTGGTTTCCGGATCATCCGGAAATCCATGTAAAAAGGCCCTTGAAATTGCAGAAAAAGACACCACCGGTGCCCCATCCAAAACCCAAAAAGAAAAAGCGGCAGCATCGGGAACTGAAGAGAAAAAACAAAGCATCGGAAACAGGATCCTGAATATTTTCAAATGACGTAATTATTTACCGTTTACGAAGCCATCAACCACTGCTTGCCCAGTGAAATTCACGAAAGTGAAGGGCAATGCCCATTTCACCGGGGAACACTGAACACTAAATACTAAATACCAAACGTCGCCGGGATCAGAAACCGCATCAGGACTCAACGCGGTATAGCCGGCAGGTATTGTTCCAAAGGGTTTCGGACAGCAAGACAGGATCCTGGCGCCTGACTTCGGAAAGCTTCAAAAGGACCGATCGGACAAAGGCCGGTTCGTTTCTTCGCGCGTGGTTTCGTTCGGGTGTCGGGATTAAATAAGGGGCGTCGGTTTCAATGAGGATTCGATCCATTGGGATCGCAGGCGCCATCTTTCTCAATGCTGCGCCACGCCCCTTGATGGTCAGAATGCCGGTAATGCCGATAAAAAGGCCCAGATCAAGATACTGTTTCAGTTCATCCTCGGTTCCGCTGAAGCAGTGCACCACTCCGGCTCTGCCGGATTTAAAATGTGTTTTCAGTATGTCGATCAGCCGGCCGCCGCTGTCGCGCTCATGGAATATGGCCGGGAGATTCAGGGTTTCGGAAATTTCAAGCTGCCGGAGCAGCCATTTTTCCTGAACATCTCTGGGGGAGTACATCCGGTTGAAGTCAAGGCCGATCTCCCCCCATGCCCGAACACGGGGACTTGCCGCAAGATCGACGAGCGTCGTTAAAACGGCTTCATCGCAGCTTTTTGCATCGTGAGGATGAATGCCCACCGCGGCATACACCCCGGGCGTGGTTTCCGCAATGTTGACCCCCTTGACGCAGCGATCAAATGTTGTTCCAATGGTCATGGCCGATGCAACACCGGCTTCATGCATGCGACAGATGACATCGGCCAGATCCTTGTCAAAGGCCTTGTCGTCCAGATGGCAATGGCTGTCAAAAAGTTTCATGAGTAAATATCCGATCCCTGAAGAGCACTCTTTGATTTAACTCCAGGAAGGGGCTGGCTGGTTTAAAACCGAACAAGTTAAAAGTGCCTAAAGCATTACGCTCGTTTACCATCGAAGGTCAATGAGATCAATCCATTTTTATTCAACCATGCCGGATTGACGCTTGATGAAAAACAGGGCATCATTGAGGACAGAGGTCGGAGG
>CAZQAF010000012.1:44919-62409 GCA_964591175.1 uncultured Desulfobacteraceae bacterium
AGGACCGAAGATCCATTTGTTAAAACGAATCCATTGGAGGTTGGAATGAAATCAGAACGATATACGCGCGGTTGGGAAAAGCTGAAAGAAATAGACGGTCAGGCCGGTGAACGGGTTATCGAGGCGCTGAAGGATATCGCGCCTGATCTTGCCGACTATATTATCGAGTTTCCGTTCGGGGATGTCTATTCACGGGGCGTACTTTCACTCAAAGAGCGCGAAATTGCAACCGTAGCGGCATTGGCCGCGCTGGGCAATGCACAGCCGCAACTCAAAGTCCACATCCACGGCGCGCTCAACGTGGGCTGCACGAGACAGGAAATTGTGGAGATTATGATTCAAATGGCGGTGTATGCAGGGTTCCCGGCGGCGCTGAACGGCATTTTCGCTGCAAAAGAGGTCTTTACCGAGCGCGACAATCAAGACCGAAAAGATTGATCATGCCGGAACGATTCGTCAGTGAAGTGATCCGACCGGTCGGACCTGCATGGGATACCCCGCGCATGGCAATCGGCGAACCCGGGCTCCCCGGCGAGTTTGTGTGGAGGGGCAAAACCTTAAAGATTGATGCTGTTTTACGCAGCTGGCGCGAGACCGGAAAATGCCGCCACGGCAGTCCCGAGCAGTATGTCCGCAAACACTGGTACGAGGTTGCCGTCACCGGAAACATCACCATGAAGATCTATTTCGACCGGCATCCCCGCGGTAAACGCAAGAGCGACAGATGGTGGCTTTTCAGTATCCGCGAACCAGAGGTGTAAGCCTCCCACCGGCAAATCAAAACCGTTTCCGAATTTGCCGTAGAAATACATCGAAAACAATTTGTATTGATAAAAACCTCTGGAATAGCGCTTGACAAAATAAAAAAATAGTCCTTTAAAGTCATTTGAAGTTGATTCCTTGTCCTTATCTTTCGCGCTGCATGGCGGTCATGCGCCGCGCGGTTCTCGGTTCAGCTTCGCGTCAACTTATTTTGCAGGATTTTGTTTTTTTAATAGTAAGGAATAGAAACTATGTCTCAAACAATCGGTTCGGTGATGGTGGTCGGCGGCGGCATCGCCGGTATGCAGGCGTCTCTCGATCTGGCTGACTCGGGCTTTTTCGTCTATCTCGTGGAAAAATCGTCCTCCATCGGGGGCGTCATGTCCCAGCTCGACAAGACCTTTCCCACCAATGACTGCGCCATGTGAATCATCTCGCCCAAACTGGTCGAGGTCGGCCGGCATCTCAACATTGAACTTCTGACGTTGTCGGAAGTGGAAAACATCTCCGGAACAGCGGGTGATTTTAATGTCCGGGTGGTTCAGCACCCCCGGTATATTGACGTGGAAAAATGTATTGCTTGCGGCCTTTGCGCCGAGAAGTGTCCTAAAAAAGTCCCAAACGAATACGATGCAGGACTGGCCAAGCGAAAATCAGCCCATGTCAAGTATGCCCAGGCTGTTCCTTTAAAATACGCCATTGACAACAATTGCATTTTTCTGAACAAGGGCAAATGCAAGGCCTGTGAAAAATTCTGCCCCACGGGCGCCGTTAATTTCGAGGATCGGGAAAAAGAAATCACGCTGAATGTGGGCGCGATGATCATCGCCCCGGGCTGCGGCGTGTACGATCCCGGTGTTTATGATATCTATAACTATAAAACTTCGCCGAATATCGTGACCAGTCTCGAGTTCGAGCGTATCCTTGCCGCCACCGGACCGTCCGGCGGTCACGTGGTCAGACCCTCCGATAACAAGGAACCTGAAAAAATCGCCTGGATCCAGTGTGTGGGTTCCAGAGATCTTCACCCAGGATCACAGCCGTATTGCTCGGGCGTCTGCTGCACCTATGCGGTCAAGGAAGCCGTCATCGCCAAGGAACACTTAAAAGGCGGCCTTGACACGGCTATTTTTTACATCGATATCCGGACCCATGGAAAAGATTTTGAAAAATACTACAACCGGGCCCAGGAAACCGGCGTCCGATTCATAAAATCGAAGATCAGCAACATTGTTCCGGCGGATCGTCCCGGAGATCTGGTGATCAGTTATGTCAACGAATCCGGCCGGCGGGTCCAGGAAACCTTTGGCATGGTGGTATTGTCCGTGGGATTCAGTGTCCCCCAGCAGGCCGTCAACCTTGCCAAAAAACTGGAGATCGGGCTGGATGCCTTTCAGCTTGCCGCCACCGGCAGCTTCGATCCGGTTCAGACCTCCAAACCCGGCATTTTTGTGTGCGGCACTTTTGAAAGCCCCAAGGACATTCCCCAGTCGGTCATCGAGTCGAGCGCCTGTGCGGCCATGGCGGAACAAACCCTGGCCGAATCCCGGGGGACCCTGGCCCGGACAAAAGAGACGCCCGAAGAGACGGATGTCAAAGGATCCCCCCCGCGCACCGGCGTATTCGTGTGCCACTGCGGTACCAATATCGCCGGATTTCTGGATGTTCCGGATCTGGTGGAATATGCCAAAACCCTTCCCCATGTGGCATATGTGGAGGATAATCTTTTCAGTTGCAGTCAGGATACCCAGGAACAGATCACCAAGATTATCAAAGAGCAGAATTTGAACCGGATCGTCGTGGCCGCCTGCACCCCCAGGACCCACGAACCGCTATTTCAGGAGACCGTGCTCAATGCCGGTATCAATAAGTACCTTTTTGAAATGGCCAATATCCGCAATCAATGCTCATGGGTCCACAGCAATGAAAAAGAAAACGCTACCCAAAAGGCCAAAGATCTGATTCGCATGGCCGTGGCCAAAGTCAGCCTGCTGGCACCCCTATACGATCCTGAAATCGACGTGAACCCTTCCGCTCTGGTTGTGGGCGGCGGAATATCCGGCATGACCGCGGCCCGAAACCTGTCCAAACAGGGGTATTTCGCCCATCTCATTGAAAAAAGCGATGCCCTGGGCGGTCAGGCCATGAATTTATATAAGACCTGGGACGGCGAAGATGTTCAGGCAAAACTGGCCGAGTTAGTCCAAGAGGTGGCATCGGATCCCAACATCAATATTTTGACCGGCAGCCGGGTTAAAAAAGTCGACGGTTTTGTCGGCAATTTTAAAACGACCATCGACATGGCCGGCAAAGAACAGGTGATCGATCACGGGGTGGCCGTCATCGCCACCGGCGCACAGGAATTCAAACCAAACCAGTATCTTTACGGAAAAGACCCGCGGGTGCTCACCGGACTCGAGCTGGATCGAAAATTCATCGACAACACCCTGTCTGTCGACGACATCCAATCGGCCGTGTTTATCCAGTGCGTGGGATCCAGAATCAAGGAAAGGCCCTATTGTTCCAAGGTCTGCTGCACCCACTCGGTAAAGAACGCGCTGGCGTTAAAAGAACGCAAGCCCGACATGGAAGTTTTCGTGCTCTATCGGGATCTGCGCACCTATGGATTACGGGAAGCACTGTATCGAAAGGCCCGGGAAAAAGGGGTGGTTTTTATCCGGTATGACGTCAACAAACCATTAACGGTGTCCAATGAGAACAAGGAACTGGCCGTCCAATGTTTTTCCACCATGTTCCAAAGGGAAATGGAAATCAAGCCCGATCTGCTGGTTCTGGCCACCGCCGTCATACCGCCCCAAGACAATCCGCTGGCAGCTTTGTTCAAGGTGCCCCTGAACGAGGACGGCTTTTTTGTGGAAGCCCATGTCAAGCTCCAGCCCATTGATTTCGCCACCAAAGGGGTGTATGTCTGCGGCCTGGCCCATTCGCCGAAACCCGTGGACGAAGCCGTGGCCCAGGGACTCGGTGCAGCTGCCCGGGCAGGGACCTTTTTGTCGAAAAAGAAAGTGTTCGGCAACGCCGTTGTCTCCGGAATCGATGAACGGCTTTGCAGGGGCTGCCGAATCTGCCAGGAGGCCTGTCCGTATCAGGCCATCGACTTTATTCAAGATCAGATTGTCTGCCAGGTCAATCCGGCGGTCTGCACGGGCTGCGGCTCCTGTGCCGCCGTTTGTCCCACAGGCGCGGCGTCGGTGTTTTATTTTGACGATGAAAAGGTGCTGGCCATGGTGGAAGCAGCCTTTAATTGATTGATGACGCACAGCGTGTATATGATTGCTTGCCCTGTTAAATCCTCCAAAGGAGGGCTGCCAAAGGCAGCATTTAACAGAGTGAAATTGTTGATTTACGATTTTTGATTGCCGGACCATGGATCAACGATTTAACCATTTAACCAAATCAGGAATGAAGATATGACGGAAACATTTCAGCCGAAGATCATTGCATTTGCCTGTAACTGGTGCGCGTATTCGGCGGCCGATCTGGCCGGCGTCAGCCGTCTCCAGTACCCGTCCAGTATGCGCATTATCCGCGTGCTTTGCTCGGGAAGGATCAACCCCAATTTTGTCCTCAAAGCGTTTGAAAAGGGCGCCGACGGGGTGTTGGTGGCCGGGTGACATATGGGAGACTGCCATTACCTGGATGGTAATGTAAAGGCTGAAAAAATATTCCAGATCACCCGGGAGCTGGCCGGCATCATCGGCATCGACCTTGAAAGGCTCCGGCTGGAGTGGGTTTCTTCGGCGGAAGGGGTGCGGTTTGCCGAGATCGCCCGTGAATTTACGAAACAAATCATAACATTGGGACCGTCTCCATTGAAGCAGGCGGCTTAAGGAAAAAAAATGACGGCTGTTGCCGAACTGGTCAATACGACCAAAACCTATTATTGCCTCGATTGCGGGGTTTGTACCGGAAGCTGTCCGGTGGCCAGGGTGTTTCCCGAATTTTCCCCCCGGCAGATCATCGAACGCTCCCTCTACGGCCTTGAAGAACTTTCGGATACCACGCTCTGGGACTGTTTGACCTGCGCCCAGTGCAGTGTACGGTGCCCGGCGGATATCAATTTCCCCGAGTTTATCCGCCGGATGCGCGGTGAAGCCCGATCCGTCGGGTTCGAGGGGGTTCCCACCCACAACGGCATGCTTCAGACCATCATGGACCTTCAGACAAAACCGGTCAAGCAGCATCGAACCGCCTGGATCCAGGACGGAAAAACAAAAGAGACCGGAGATGTATTTTATTTTGTGGGGTGCCGGCCGTATTTTGACGTTATTTTCCGGGATATCGATGCCGGGTCCATTCAGGGGGCCCAGCACATACTCGAAATCTTGAACCGGTGCGGGGTGGAGCCCGTGGTCAGCAATGATGAACGGTGCTGCGGCCACGATGCCCTGTGGAACGGCAACGTCGAAACCTTTAAGCGTCTGGCCCGGCTGAACCTGGACACCATCCGGTCCTCGGGGGCCAAACAAGTGGTTTTCAGTTGCCCCGAGGGGTATCACACGTTTAAAGATATCTATCCCAAGTATTTCGGGGAGCTCGGTTTTGAACCGGTTCATATTCTGGATTTTCTGGCCCAAAAACTCGAAGCGGGCACCATTGAATTTAAGGACTCGGAAAAGAAAATCGTGACCTTTCACGATCCGTGCCGGCTGGGAAGAATGGCCGGCATATTTGACGCGCCCCGCCGGTTGATCGACGCCATGCCGGGTCTTGAATTCAGGGAAATGACCCGGAGCCGGGAAAACGGCGTCTGCTGCGGCACCAGCGGCTGGATGAATTGTTCGAGCTGTTCTAAAAAAATTCAGATGGCGCGCCTGACCGAAGCCGCGGATACCGGGGCGAGCACACTGGTTACCGCCTGCCCCAAGTGCCAGATTCATTTCCGGTGCGCCAAATCCGCGTACCAGCTTGACATTGAAATTGCGGATTTGTACGATCTAGTGGTTGAACAATTGAAATAAGGAATTTGATCATGATTAAAGATGTACTCGTCATCGGCGGCGGCATTGCCGGCATCCAGACGTCTTTGGATCTTGCCGATATGGGCATAAAGGTCCATCTGGTGGAGAAGCTGCCCAGCATCGGCGGCAAGATGGCCCAACTGGACAAAACCTTTCCCACCAACGACTGCGCCATCTGAATTCTGTCGCCCAAAATGCTGGATGTCGGTCGACATCCCAACATCAATCTTCTGGCGTACAGCGAAGTGGAAACCGTCAAGGGACAGGCCGGAGATTTCAAGATCACCGTTCGAAAGAAAGCCCGGTTTGTGGAAGAAAATAAATGTACGGGCTGCGGGCTGTGCAGCGAAAAATGCCCGACCATCGTTTCCGATGCCTTTAACGAAGGCCTGGGAACCCGCAGGGCCGTCTATGCGTATTTTGCCCAGGGCATTCCCTCCACCCGGACCATAGACCCCGACCATTGCAGACAGCTCAACGGCAAAAAGTGCGGCATCTGCGCAAAGGTCTGTCAGGCCGAGGCCATCAATTTCGATCAAAAAGATCAAATCCTGGAACTCGAGGTCGGCGCCGTCATTCTGGCCGGCGGATATGATGTATTCGATCCGTCGCAGATTCCCGAATATCGATACCGGGAAATCCCGAACGTGGTGACCGCCATGGAATTCGAAAGGCTGTTGAGCGCCAGCGGACCCACCGGCGGGCATACGGACCGTCCCTCGGATCTTGCCATGAAAGCCGGCATCGAACCGCTGGAAAAAAAGATCAAAAAATCGCTTCGGGGTCTTGAAAAATTCGAAAAGCAGCATAACCGGACATCCAAAGAATTTTATACCCAATATACATCCGGAGACATTGAAAAAGACGATGACCAAAACAAATGGGCGGACCAGTATGAAGAACATCTGAGCCTGCTTGAAGCCCTCGATGCGTTGAAGGAAAAAGTAAAGACTTTTGGACCGGCAAAACGACTGGCCTTTATTCAATGCGTTGGATCCCGGGATTTTCGGTTTTATCCGTTTTGTTCCGGATATTGCTGCATGCATTCCATCAAGGAAGCCATCATCGCCAACGAACATGAACCGGAAACCGCGTCCACCATTTTCGGCATGGATATCCGCGCCGTGGGCAAAGGATTCGAAGAATATAAGATCCGCGGGGGGAACACCTCGGGCATTACCTATGTTCGCGGGCGGGTGGCCGAGATCACCGAGGGCTCCGGGCACAATCCCATTGTGACCTATGAAGACACCCGGGAAAGAAAGGTCAAATCCGAAGACTTTGACATGGTGATTCTGGCAACGGCATGCGCCCCTACAAAGGGCATCGCCGATTTGGCCAAAATCCTGGGAATCGCGCTGGATGACTATGGTTTTGTGAAAACAGATTTCCTGTCGCCGGTGGACACCACCATGCCCGGAATTTTCGTGTGCGGATGTGCCGGATCACCCATGGATGTGCCGGAATCCGTAGCCCAGGCGTCCAGCGCCGCGGAAAGGGCCGCTGAGATTGCCTTTCAGTCCGATGTTGAAAAGGAGACAGCCATTGCCTGAAAATAACGACGCCGAACCCAGAATCGGTGTATTCATTTGCCATTGCGGCTCCAATATCGCCGGGTATCTGGCCATGGAAGCCCTGGCCGATTATGCCAAAACCCTTCCCCATGTAACGTTTGTCCAGCGGAACCTGTACACCTGTTCCGAGGCCGGAATCAATGAGATCAAAAAGGGCATCGAAGACAATAACCTGAACCGGGTGGTGGTGGCTTCCTGCTCTCCCAGGACCCATGAACCGCTGTTCAGAAGCTCCTGCGAAGAGGCGGGCCTGAATCCCTACCTCTTTGAAATGGTCAATATCCGGGATCAATGTTCCTGGGTACACATGAAAGAAAAAGAGGACGGCACGCTAAAAGCCAAGGATCTTATCGCCATGGGGGTTGCCAAGGCCGCCCTTTTGAAAGCCCAGAACCCCATTCTTTCGGAAGTTACGCCCCGTGCCCTGGTCATCGGCGGCGGCATCGCCGGCATGACTGCAGCCCAGGGTCTGGCCCGTCGCGGATATGAAACGGTTCTGGTGGAGCGTCAGGCGTCTCTCGGGGGAATGCTGAACCAGTTGAATCGTCTCGGGCCGAGTATGATCGATGCCGCGGATGTCGTTCAGCAAAAGATCCGGGCCGTCATGGACCACCCCAAGATAACGGTTTTCACCGAAGCCCGTGTGACGGAAGTAAAAGGATTTATCGGCAAATTTCAGGTGAACATCGAAACCAAGTCCGGAATCAAAGCCATCGATATCGGCGTGATTATCGTGGCCGTAGGCGGGGCGCCCTTTATCCCCCACGGAATGTACGGTTATGACGGACAAACCGTGATCACGCAGCTCGAGCTCGAACAACGTCTGAAAAAAGGTTCGGACCCGGAACTCAAAAATATTGTCATGATTCAGTGCGCCGGCGGCCGCAGCAAGGAACGTCCTTACTGCTCCAGGATCTGCTGCCAGACGGCGGTTAAAAATGCCATGCTGCTCAAAGATCATAACCCGGAAACAAACGTTTATATCCTCTACCGGGACATGCAGATGTACGGCGTTGAAAACGAAGAGATGTTCCGGGACTCGAAAGTCAAAGGAATTCGCTACATCCACTATGATCCGTCAACGCCGCCGGTGGTCGAATCGAACACGGTCAAGGTCTATCACCCGCTTTTGGGCAAGGACATGACCCTTGCTGCAGACCTTGTGGTATTGTCCACCCCTCTTGTCGCCCAAGAGGATGTCGAAGAAACCGCCCGGCTGCTGCGGGTTCCCGTGGATGAAAACGGTTTTTTTCTGGAAGGCCATGTCAAGTTGAAGCCCCTTGATTTTGCCACGGACGGTGTCTTTCTCTGCGGCAGCGCGCGTTTCCCGGCCAATGTTCGCGAAACCATCGCCCAGGGGCTGGGCGCAGCGTCCCGGGCGTCCATTCCCCTTTCCAAGGGATCGGTGAAGGTGGAGCCGATTATCTCGGTCTTGGCCGACCAGGACGCATGCAGAGGATGCGGGCTCTGTGTGGCCCTTTGTCCGTACGGCGCCCTTGAAATCGAGAACACCCCCGAGGGAAGGAAGGTCCATGTCATCGATGTGGCCTGCAAGGGATGCGGGGTGTGCGCGGCCACCTGCTACCAGCATGCGCTCAGCATCAATTCCTTTACGGACGAACAGATCGAGGCCCAGATCAATGCGTTTCTTGATTGATGATATATAATTGCTTGCCCTGTTAAATCCTCCAAAGGAGGGCTGCCAAAGGCAGCATTTAACAGGGTGAAATTGTTGATTGGAAAAAGAATATGTTTACTCCCAAGATATTGACCTTCTGCTGTACATGGTGAGGATACTCGGCTGCTGACCTGGCTGGAGTTTCCAGACTTCAATATACCCCTGAGATCAAGATCGTTCGACTCATGTGCACCGGCCGAATGGACCCGGCGATGGTGGCCCGGGCCTTTAAAAAAGGACTGGATGGCCTCATGGTGGTGGGCTGCTATTTCGGGGACTGCCACTACATCAGCGGCAATTATCAGGCCAAGGCCAAGATGGAAATCACCCAAAAGCTTTTTGACTATATCGGCGTCAACAAGGACCGGCTGGCCTTTCGACAGTGTTCCTCGGGCGAGGCATCGGTTTTCGTGAACCTCGTCTCCGAGTTCGATGCCAAAATAAAAGAACTGGGGCCCATCGGCCAGGGCGGCGATCGTTTGAACGCGCCGGAAATTTTTGAAAAGCTGAAACTTGCCGAGGCGGTACTGGACGGGGAAAAAATCCGGTGGGTCATCGGAAAACGGACCCCCTTTCTCGAATCCGGAAACATGTACGGCGAGATTTTCACCAATCATGAGTTCAATCGCGCCATCGACATGATCATTGTGGAAGAAACCGAGGTGCAGGCGATTTTAAACCAACTCAAAGACGGCGCCCAATCGGTCAGCGGTCTGGCCGAAGACCTGGCCATTCCGTCGGAAAGGGTGTTTCAATACGTCACCGCCCTGTTGCGAAAAGAGATGATCCAGTTAGAAAAAGTCGCTGAACGAACACCGTTATACCGGATCGTATGATCCGGATGAAAGGCTGAAAATATATCTGCCACCAAGGCACCAAGACACAAAGAATTTTTTTTTAATGTCTTTTTTTCGTGTCTTGGTGCCTTGGTGGCAAAAAAAAGAACTAAAAGGGTAGCGTTGCGTGGAAAATAAACAAGTACTGATTGTCGGCGGGGGGCCGGAAGGTATCCAGGCCGCCCTTGAAAACGCCGAGGCAGGGATGCAGGTCACCCTCGTGGAAAAATTTCCGACCCTGGGCGCCCAGCGGATCCCCAGGGACCGGCTGATTCAACCCCAGGAAGCCTTTGTGAACGCGGATCTCGAAAAAGTTCGCAGTCACCCGAATATCACGGTGTTGACCTACAGCGATCTCAAATCCGTTCGCCGGGAAAACGGAAAAGTCCATGCGCGGGTCCTAAAGCACAGTCTGCGGGTGAACAACAGCAAATGCAATGACTGCAAGGCCTGCATCAGGGTCTGCCCGGTAAATATGTTCGATGACTTTAACGAGGGACTGGGGTTTCGAACCGCCGTGGATTTTTGCCACCCGGTCACCGGCGAATACAACATTTACAAAGAAGACATGCCCGTCTGCCAGGAGACATGTCCCGCGCACCTGGACATCCGGGCCTATGTCGGCCTGATCGCCGACGGAAAATATATGGAATCTTTGGCCAAAATCCGGGAAAGGCTTCCCCTTCCCGGCAGTATCGGCCGGATTTGTCCCCATCCGTGCGAAACCGCCTGCAACCGGCAGTATCTGGACGAGCCCATCAGCATCTGTTTTCTCAAGCGGTATGCGGCGGATGTGGAACTGGACCGGGACATCGAGCCGGTCTATGAAACGCCGGAAAAAAAGTATCCGGAAAAGATCGCCATCATCGGCGCGGGCCCTGCGGGGCTGACCTGTGCGCATGATCTCGCGAAAATGGGATACGAACATATCAAGATCTTCGAGGCATTGCCGGTCCCCGGCGGCTATCTGTGGGTCGGGATCCCGGAGTACCGTCTGCCCAAGAAGCTCCTTCAGCGAGAGGTGGATCTCATCTGCAACATGGGGGTGGACATTCAATACAACACGCGCATCGGAAAAGACATCGCTTTTGACGATTTGAGGAAAGATTTTGATGCGATCTTTATCGGCGCGGGATGCCACCAGGGGTTGAAGCTGCGAATTCCCGGGGAAGACGACTATGAAGGCATCGTGGACTGTGTGACCTTTCTGAGAAACCAGGCCCTGGGCAAACTGCCCGAGGCCAAGGGAAAGCTCATCGTCATCGGCGGCGGAAATGCCGCCATCGACTCGGCTCGCGTGGGATGGCGGATGGGATTTGACGAGGTCTATATTTTATATCGCCGGACCAAGAAAGAAATGCCGGCCAACCCATGGGAAATCGATGCCGCCGAGCACGAAGGGGTAATTCTTCAGTATCTGGCCGCGCCCGTGGAAATCATAGGTGAAAACGGCAAGGTCACGGGAATGAAATGCATCAAGATGGAGCTGGGAGAACCGGATGCTTCCGGCCGCAGGCGGCCCGTTCCCGTCAAAGGCTCCGAATATGTCATCGACGCCCAGACCATTGTACCGGCCATCAGCCAGGGAACGGATCTCGGCTTTCTTGAAGCAGGACACGAGCTCAAGCTGTCCCGGTGGAATACTTTTGAAATCGACGACGAAACCGGGGTGACCAGTCTTGCCGGGGTGTACGCCGGCGGGGATGTCGTGACCGGGCCGGACATCGCCATCCGCGCCGTTGCCGGCGGGAAAAAGGCGGCCAAAGGCATTCATTCGTATCTTAGGAGCAGGTAAATGATTTACGAAAAAGAAAAACGCTACATCATCCCCTTCGGCGACGTGCCGACGGATCGGGCTGAAATGCCCGAGATTTCCGTGGACGAGCGCCGGGGGAATTTTACGGAAGTGGAGACCGGCTTTCCCGAAGAGATGGCCGTCAAAGAAGCCAAGCGCTGTTTGAGCTGCCGGCGCTGTTTGGGCTGCGCCCTGTGCTGGGCCGAATGCAAACCCGAAGCCATTGATTTTTCAATACCGGATCAGGAACTGGCGCTGGATTTCGATGACGTTGTGATCGCCGGCGGCCAGGACAATTCATTTTATCCCTTGAGTGCCGATCTGGGTTATGGACAATACCCGGACGTGATCGTCGATTTACAGTTCGAACGCATGCTGTCCCCCACGGGCCCCACAAAGGGCATGGTGCTTTCCCCTTTGGACGGCAGAATTCCCGCAACTGTCGCCCTGGTCCAGGGGTATCCGGAAGACGATGAATCCCAGATTCTTTCCAGCCTGGTGTTCGGCGTGAACGCCGCTGTTATCGCCCTTCACAACACTCAGGACCTTGAGGTGACGCTGGTCTCGCCCATAGGTTCGCTGTTTAAGGAAAAGTATCTTTCTTCTGCGGAAAATATCCCGGGTCTTACCATCATACCCGGTTCGCCCGTGTCCGTTGACAAAGGCGACAACGCCCAGTCCCTGCATCTGACGTATTCGAATAACGGCGAAGAATCCCGTCAAGCCTTTGACCTGATCATTGTTCTGACAAAACCGAAAATCTCTCGGGAAATGGCGTCTTTGACCAAAAATTTGAAAGAAACATGAGAAGAACGGGGTTTATTCTCCGAGTTTCTTGCCCACCTGATTGATGATCTCTGCGGCCGTTGCCTTGTCCTTTAAAAAGAAATTTTTCCTGGCATCAACCTTGACCTGCGTTGTGTTTGACGTTACTTTTTCTAGGTTGATGACGATGTCAAGTCCACTGGTTTCTGCAGTGATGGTGACGCCGCTTTCCGACGACGTGTCATCATCAATCATAATGCCCATTTTTTTTAAAGCAGCAATCGTCGCATCGTGAACCCGATCCACAGGAGCGCTGAAGGACCTGTAAGCCACATTGCTGAGGGTGTAGCTCACGCCGACGCCCGCGCCGGTCAGGGCAACAGCGGTACATCCTGACAAAAAGAGAAAAAGAAATACAACCCAGCATGTTTTAGCGCCATTCATCGGCCTGCAATGTTTTGGGAGGGGATTGATTTGTGTGGGCATAGCGTAAAGTTCCATCCTTAATGTCCGGTTAGCATGTCAATATCCTATTTGCCAAGTGCCCGCTCAAGTAAACCCTGACGTGGCAAAAGTCAAATCTTTTCCATTCGAAGGGGATAAGGGCAGACGACCCCAGTTAAATTCGCTGCGCTGTCTTCTTTGAAGAATTTAACAGGGCAAGCAATCATATATAATCAATCCTAAGGGGAAATTTAGCACATGACAGACACACATGATTTAACCGGCAAAGTCGCCCTGGTCACCGGCGCGAGCCGGGGTATCGGCCGGGCAGTGGCACTGGCCCTTGCCGAAGCCGGCGCAGATGTTGCCGTCAACTATCGACACCGGGAAAAGGATGCCGAACAGGTACGCTCCGGAGTCGAGAAATTCGGCCGACGCTCCATCACCGTCCAGGCCGACGTTTCAAAGGCCGGTGATGTCATCCGTATGGTCGAGGCCGTTGAAAGCGCGCTGGGGGCAGTGCTGATCCTGGTGAACAATGCGGGCACTGCCCGCGCCAAAGCCTGGCAAGAGATTACCGAAGCGGATTGGGACGAGACCATGGATGTGAACTTGAAGTCGGTCTTTCTCGTCACCCAGGCGGTGCTGCCGGGCATGCTGGCGGCAAAATGGGGCCGCATCATCAACATATCTTCAACCGCAGCCCAGGTGGGCGGCGTCATCGGTCCGCACTATACCGCGTCCAAAGCAGGCATTTTGGGATTGACCCGTTCTTTTGCCTCACTGTTAATAAAAGACGGCGTCACGGTGAATACCATCGCACCGGCATTGATCGAGACGGAAATGATCGCCGACAATCCCAACATACGTCCGGAGATGATTCCCATCGGCCGTTTCGGCACCGGCGAGGAAGTCGCCGGCGTCGCGGTCATGCTGGCACGCAACGCATACATCACGGGACAAACCATGAACGTCAATGGCGGTTTGTATCTGAGCTGACAGGTGATAAAGATGGGAAAAATGAAATATACCGAGCCCCGGTTGTTAACATCCGCGCTTTTGACCATCGATACGCAATGCGATTTTGTGTTGCCGGATTCTGCCGCTCTGATTCCGGGAGCTATTGATATCATACCGAATATGACATCCCTGTTGAACGCGTACCGGCAATACAGCCTTCCCATCATCCATATTGTCCGGCTCTATATGCCGGACGGCTCGAATGTGGATTTATGTCGCAAGGAAATCATAGAGGACGGCCTGCGCATTATTGTCCCGAATACCCCCGGGGCGGAACTGGTTGCGGATTTAAAACCGGATCCTCATGTCGAACTGGATGCGGATCTTCTTTTAAACGGTGACATTCAAACTTGGGGAAAAAAGGAATTCGTGATCTACAAACCGCGCTGGGGCGCCTTTTACAAAACGCCCTTAGACAGCCACCTGCGCGATCTCGGCGTCAGTACATTGGTCATTTGCGGGTGCAACTTTCCCAATTGCCCCCGGGCAACCATCTATGAGGCGAGCGAAAGGGATTACAAAGTTGTCCTGGTTGAAGACGCGGTCTCCGGGATTTATGAAAAAGCAAAAGAGGAATTGCGCCACATCGGCGTCCGGGTTTGGCCAACCCGCAAACTGATCGATGAGATCGGCAACCAATAATGTCCGAAATAGACCTGGATTAAGGATATCCAAAAATGTAAGATCAAAAAAAGCGGCCGTTTCCCGATGAACGACAACCCGGATGATTTTTAGATACATTGTTTAGATTTGTAACTGCATCAGACCATAAGCAGTTTCAAAGCCACTTCTGGAAAGGATTAAACCGATGACATCATTTGATTATACCCAAGAGATCAAAACCAAAATATTGAATTGGGGCGCAGACCTCATCGGCGTGGCGGATGTAGCGCCTTTGAAAGCGCTTAAAGTTCACCCCGCTGATTTGCTTTCCGGATTCAACCGCGCTGTTTCAATCGCGCTTCAGCTTCCGGTCTCCATTTTCGAAGCCATATCCGATAAGCCCACGCCCATTTACAGCGCCGTTTACCAAACGGCCAATCGCATGTTGGACGAACTGGCGTTCAAGACCGCGGTCTTATTGCAAAAAGACGGGTTTAACAGCCTGCCGGTCCCGGCCTCCCAGGTTATCGACAAAAAGAACTGGTATGGGGCCGTCAGCCACAAAGCCGTGGCCAGAATGGCGGGGCTTGGCTGGCAGGGGAAAAATCTTCTTCTGATCACACCGCAATACGGATCGAGAGTGCGTCTGGTGACGATCCTCACCCAAGCGCCGTTGGCAGCGGATTCTCCCATAAAAAACCGCTGCGGAACCTGTACCATGTGCCGGGATGCATGCCCTGTCAGCGCCATCAAAGGGGTGGGCACGGACGGCCATTACAAAAATAGAAATGAAGCCCTGTATTTTTCCCGCTGTGCGGAAAAGCTGACGAAAGAGTTCGCAAACCTGCCCGGGGTGGGTGCGTCCATCTGCGGAATTTGCATAAAGGCGTGTCCGTTTGGAAGGAAACTAGAAGCTATCTCAAAATAATCTTTTAGCCCAAGCTCTGCGTTGGAGCCTCGTTTTAAGTCCTCGACATACTTGAGTATGCGTGTCGAAGATCCCGTAAGACGGGGCGGGTTAAAACTCGGCTCCGCCTTTTTATCCCGATGGGTTTTAGCGGGAGATTTTGAACCAAAATCTTTATTTTGAGATGGCTTCTAAAAAAAACATCGTGAACAGGTATTTTTGAGCGCCGAAGGCGAGTAAACTATCACTGACCCTTCCCGTCCCGCTTAAAGCGGGACGGGAATTTCATAAAATCGCTGCACGATTTTATTACAGTTGTGTTACTACTTGTACTTTTTTTTCTCGGCCTGCCAGCCGTGGCCGCCGTGGGAACTTTCCGTTATCCTGTTATGACGAACATTTCGTTCCTCGTACGGGCCGCGGGTGATTTTCTTTTTCTCGACATGATGCACCTCCCGCACCTGGTGCCGGCCGTGATTGACGTCTATTTTCGCATCATGACGGACCTTTCGCACCTCGCGTCGTTTAACGCGTCTGTCCCAGTGCTTTTGTTTTTCCCATGTCCTCCAATGCTTATGAAAGTCCGCATATCGAATTCGTTTATGATGTCGAACCGTGCGGCGAAAATCCGGCGGTATATTTCGAAATGCATGGGGCACCCTGGTATGTCTGATGTTTCTCCAGGGCCCGTTGTAACCTCTCGCCCGATACCAGTGATCGTGATGCGACCGGTACCAATAGCCGTGATAAAAGAAAATTTCCACCCCGGCATCCGGCGCATAATATGCATAGGTTCCTGGGATGACCACCATCGCCGGTGGCGCGTGAAGCACCACATGGGGCAGCGGCACATTGATGCCAATTCCTATACTTAATTGCGCATCGCTCTTGGGCGTGTAGCCCATCAGCGTAACGAACATGATCCCGACAAAAATTGCGATTGATGCTTTTGTCCTCATAACATATCCCTCCTGTATGTCAGACACCGAAATTATCGTTATGCAATCTTTAGAATCTATCTCCTAACCAAAATTCGTTCCATGAGGCGTAAGATCGATATAAAAGCTCGGCGCAGTCTTAACGCATATGTGGTTTTGAAGGCAGCAATATATGTGCCATTTTAAAGATCTGAGGATTCAATACTAATTCAAATGGTTATCGAAATACAGCCAAGGATTGAACGCCGAATCTGACGCGTATTGTCTGATAATGGTCCAAAAATGTCAAAAAACGGGGGGGCCTGCGGCCGTTGGCGGTTGGTTTCCAGCTCGTATGAGCTTACAGCTTGGAGAGAGGAGCGGCAACTTCGTTCCCTTGAGGTTAGAGGCAAAACGATGGATGAAAGAATGGATCACTACGTCTTTTACCTGTATTTATTGAACAGTTATGCTTCCCCAATCCGGATCAACTGAAGGAAAATTCCTTCTCTGTATAACCCTAAATTTATAGATGCTTGAATCATTATTTCTATCAAGCGCTTCTGCTCGCTGTATGGCAAACCCTTCATCCCTTCCACCTGTTTTTCGGTCGACAAGTCAGAAATGTTCAAATAAACAAATGGTTATATTTTCTGGCATATCAATTGCAGATTGACATATCGGTTTCTCAGCGCAAGTGAAATGAACGACGTTAACAGGCGGTTTTTCAAATATAATCATTGCTGGGTGCTAAAGAATAACCGGCCATCAATTGAGGACGGCAACCCCAAAAAGGGGGGATTTTCCCCTCCAATCCATAAACTTGGTGATGCCATGTACCATATTTTAGTCATCGATGATGAAAAAGCGATAGTGGATATCATTAAAATAGTATTATCAAGAGCCGGCTATAAGATTGAAACCGCCTTGAACGGTCAAGAGGGTATCCAAAAATTTGATAGCGGTCGATTTGACCTGGTCATCACCGACATTCTAATGCCGGTACTGGACGGTCGAGACGTTATTGCTCACATCCATAATTCCGATAGACCTCGTACGCCAATCATTGTTATCTCTGCAACTCCCTGGCTCATCGAGAACAATCACTTTGATGCTGTTTTCACAAAACCATTTCCCCTTGAAAATCTGATAAATTCGATACGTCATGTCTCCATGCAGGTCGACAACGATGGTGTTTTAATCTAAA
>CAZQAF010000013.1:0-60313 GCA_964591175.1 uncultured Desulfobacteraceae bacterium
CGACTACAAGGTGGCCCGCATCGAACTTGAACTGGCTGCGGGAACCATTAACAGCGATTTCCGATAAAATCGTGTAACGATTTTATGAAACGCGGCTATGCCGCTATTTGAATTTATCGCGTGTCGCAAGTGGTGGGGAATTCAAATATGTATAAGTTATATATAATAAATACAATATATTGTAACAAAATTGCCCGTGTTTGTTCAAGGAGTCGGTCATGAGGAAAAACATACTATTTTTCTGTTTTTTAATTTCTTTCTTGGTCTTTCTCTTCATGGGGTGCGGAGAAAAAATTGAACCCGGAAACGTCAAGCCGCCTGATAAAGGGAGTGTAAAGACCGTCGTCGCCTCGGCCAAGATTATCCGTCATCCTGCAATTTACGAATCCGTCGGAACCGTCAGCGCCAAAACCGTTTCCACCATATCCAGCAAGGTCATGGGATCCGTGGAAAAAGTCTTCGTCCGGGAAGGAGATTTGGTTAAAGCCGGGGACCGGCTAGCGACCATCGACAACCGGCAGGCCAAAGCAATGCTTCACCAGGCAAAAGCCGCGCTTGGCGCCGCCCGGCGCGCCGAAACTTCGGCCAATGCGGGCGCAGAATTTGCGACGGCTACCTATATCCGCTACCGTAACCTCATGAAAGACGAATCCGCCAGTCCCCAGGAGTTTGATGAGATCAAGTCCCGATACCAGCAGGCCCAAGCCGGACTGGCCGCCGCAAAAGAGCGTGTCAAAGAGGCCGAAGCCGCTTTGACATTGGCTCGTGTCAGGACGAAAGATACAGTAATACTGGCCCCTTACGACGGTATCATTCGGGCTAAAATGGTCGATGTGGGAGACCTTGCCACGCCGGGCAAGCCCATGTTTTCAATTGAAGACAAAAATCGTTATGTCGCCAACCTGGTGGTGCCCGAACAGTATGCCCATCTTGTCGCCTTGAACCAAAAAGTAACCGTGACGGTTCCCGCCCTCAACAACAGAAGTTTTGCAGGATCCGTGCAGGATATTTTTCCGGCCGTGGATACAAAAAGCTTTTCTTTTTTGATCAAGGTGCGATTGCCGATGGACCGCGGACTTCGATCCGGAATGTTCGCTCGGGGGGCCATTCAAATCGGCAGTTCCGAATTGATGCTGATCCCGCAGACAGCGGTCATTCATTCAGGGCAGTTGACCGGTATTTATCTCGTGGATAACGCGCAGATCGCAAAATTTCGCCTCATACGAACCGGCAGAATTTTTGGTCTATCCATAGAAGTTCTTTCGGGTCTTAATGAAGGCGCGCGTTACGTCGTAAATCCCCCTGCAAAACTCACAAACGGCATGAAGGTGGAGGCTTAAGACATGGCGCAAAAATTCGGCACAGCCGGCAAAGTCGCCCGCTTTTTTATCGACTCCAAGTTGACCCTTCTTTTTATTATCGCCTCCATACTGATGGGCGCCGCAGCGCTCATCGCTTTTCCCAGAGCAGAGGAACCGCAGATTATCGTCCCCATGATCGACATTTTTGTGAAAATTCCGGGTGCCAGTTCCAAAGAAGTCGAGCAGCGCGTCACCGGTCCCATGGAAAAGCTGTTGTGGGAAATTCCGGGGGTGGAATATGTTTATTCCACATCCAGCCCCGGCATGTCTATGGTGGTGGTCCGATTTTACGTCGGCCAGGACGAGGAAAAGTCTATCGTACGGGTTCAGTCAAAGCTCAGGGCCAACTATGACTTGATTCCCTGGTCGGTAACGCCGCCGCTCATAAAACCGCGATATATTGATGACGTTCCGATTCTGGCGCTGACGTTCTGGGGAAAAGGCTACGATCATTATACCTTGCGCCGCGTGGCCGCGGAGGCTGAAAATTCGCTCAAACGCGTAGATAATGTTGGCCTGACGAACCTTATCGGCGGCGAACCCCGCCAGGTCCGGGTGGATTTCAATCCGGAGAGAATGTCCGCATACGGTCTCGATCTTGAGCGGGTAGCCGCCATGGTGACCGCTGCAAACCAGGAATCCGACACCGGCAAATATCCGTCCATAAAAGGAGAGGTTCTTGTTCATACCGGGGGATTTTTAAAAACAATAGAAGATGTCAAAAGCGTCGTGGTTGGTGTCTACAACGGAAAACCTGTTTATCTTCGAGATGTTGCAAAGATATTTGATGGTCCCGGAGAACCGTCTCAATACGTTTTTTTTAACTCCGGGCCGGCTGCCAAGTTAAAACACATCTCTACCTCCCCTTCCTCAAAGGGAGGGTTTCCTGCGGTTACGCTTACCCTGGCCAAACGAAAAGGATCCAATGCCATTATCGTGGCCGATAACGTCCTTAAGCGCCTCCGAAAAATAAGGGGCAGCGTCATCCCCGACAACATCCAAATCACCGTGACCCGAAATTATGGTAACAGCGCCGAAGAAAAATCCAATGAACTGCTGTTTCATCTGATGATTGCCTTTGCCTCCGTAACCGCTCTCATCTGGTTTGTATTGGGACACCGCGAAGCCGGTGTGGTGGCCATTGCCATTCCGGTGACACTGGCGCTGGCCCTGGCGATATTTTATCTATATGGTTATACGTTGAACCGAATTACGCTTTTTGCCCTGATATTCTCCATCGCAATCCTCGTGGACGATGCCATTGTGGTGGTTGAAAATATCGTTCGTCATTTTCATCTTCCGGAAAATAGAAACCGTCCAAAGAATACCATTGCCATTGAAGCGGTGGACGAAGTCGGCAATCCCACCATTTTGGCCACATTAACCGTCATCAGCGCCATTTTGCCCATGGCGTTTGTCGGGGGGCTGATGGGGCCTTACATGAGACCCATTCCCGTGGGTGCTTCAGCCGCGATGCTTTTTTCGCTGGCTGTGGCATTTATTGTTACCCCCTGGGCTTCAGTCCGGCTGTTAAAACACGACATAACAACGGCCGCCGATGCCCATGATGAAAAAGAAGACTGGAGCACACGGCTCTATCGACGGATTATGACCCCTCTGATCGAAAATCGATTCTGGCGATGGGTTTTTCTTCTTGGCATCGTTGTCCTTCTTATCCTCTCATGTGCTTTGATTGGGATCGGATTGGTTCAGGTTAAAATGCTCCCTTTTGACAATAAGAGTGAATTTCAAGTCATCATCAACATGCCGCATGCCGCTACATTGGAAGATACCGCTGCAGCCGCAATGGAAATGGGAGATTATATCAAAACCGTTAATGAAGTCACGGACTATGAACTCTATGTGGGAACTCCGGAACCGCTTAGTTTTAACGGGATGGTTCGCCATTATTACCTGCGGAAAAATGTTTACCAGGCAGGTATTCATGTCAATCTGGTAAATAAAGCAGATCGAAAGGAACAGAGCCACGACATCGCCAAGCGCGTGCGTCCGGTTCTTAAAACCATTGCAGACAAATACCGTGCACGGATTCAGGTGGTCGAGGTTCCGCCGGGCCCACCGGTATTGTCTCCGCTTGTGGCCGAAATTTACGGCCCCCACTACAAACGTCAAAAACAGATCGCTACCGATATTATGAATATTTTTGAGAAGACACCCGGCGTGGTCGATGTGAACTGGTACATGAATAAAACGCAGCCGCGCTACGAAATCGACATTGACAGGGAAAAAGCCGCGCTTCACGGAATCAGCGTGGACCGGATCAATCGAACCATCGAACTGGCCCTTAAAGGACAACAGACAGGATTGCTTCATCAACCCAGGGAATTGGAGGATGTTACGATACTGCTGCGGCTTCCCTTGTCTGCGCGCGCCGGAATTCAACGGCTAAAAGCACTGAAACTTTTATCGGCCGACGGCCGTATGGTACCGGTTTCGTCGCTGATCCACGTCCGTAAGACCCCGCCGGATCTGAGTATTTTTCATAAAAATTTAATGCCCGTGGTATATGTTCTCGGGGATGTCGCCGGAGTTAAGGAAAGTCCCGTATATGCAATCTTGGAAATGAAAAATAAAATCGACGCCATCCCATTGCCGGAAGGATACCGTATCGTTCAAAATTATGCACACATTCCTTCCAGTGACCGAACGTATGAAATGAAATGGGACGGAGAATGGCAGATCACCTATGAGGTTTTCCGTGATCTCGGGCTGGCCTTTGCCGTGGTTCTATTGTTGATTTTTATTCTCATTGTGGGATGGTTTCAATCGTTCACCACACCACTGGTGATTATGGCCGTTATTCCGTTTTCGTTGATCGGAATCCTGCCCGCTCATTGGGCACTGGGTGCCTTTTTTACGGCAACATCCATGATCGGATTTATCGCCGGTGCGGGAATTGTCGTCAGAAACTCCATCATCCTGGTCGATTTTATTGAACTTCGTCTCAGGCAAGGCATGCCGCTGGATCTAGCCGTTATCGATGCAGGCGCCGTGCGATTTCGGCCCATGATGCTCACCGCGGCCGCGGTGGTGGTGGGTGTTTCCGTAATCCTTTACGATCCGATTTTTCAGGGTCTTGCCCTATCTTTGATGGCCGGCGAGGTTGCGTCACTTTTCATTTCGAGAATGGCGGTCCCGATCCTTTATTTTCTCGATAAGCGATGGGAACATGCTCACGGGCACGATACACCATCGAAAAACGCGCCGGCGGAGTAGGATTTGGGTTTCAAATGCGTTTGAGAAAGACGGGAATGTCATTCGAATAAATAAACGATGCTGCGACTTCGCGCAAACCCTTTTCGTCGATTTTAAAAACATTCAAAGAAAGCGTTCGTGTCTGGATTTCCAAACATTTGTCATTGTTTATCAGTTGTGATAATCAATTTTTATGCAATTTCAACCTTCACATGTAAATAAAATTTGCTTTTTGACAATAAGTATTTTTATAGTTGTTTTAAACCAAAAAGCAATATCCGGCGGTTTCAGTTACAGTGCAAACAAAACGGTTGTGGGCGCCATTCGGCACCATGTGGTCGCACCCAAGGAAACGCTCCTGGACATTGCTCGACATTTTGATCTTGGTTATCTTGAAATTACCAGACCCTACCCGGATATGGACCCATGGAACCCCGACCCCGGACAAAATCTTGTCATACCGACCCAATGGATTTTACCATCCACCCAATTGCACGGTATCGTGATCAATTTGCCGGAAATGCGTCTGTATCACTTTTTTCCGAAAATCAGCATGGTGGCCACATATCCTGTGGGTATCGGTGATATCGGCTGGGAAACCCCCGGCGCTGTGGCTCGCGTTATCGACCGACAAGTTGATCCTACATGGACGGTTCCCAAGTCGCTGAGGGCCAAATATGGAACGACTTCGATACCGCCAGGGTCGGACAATCCCTTGGGAAAATACTGGATCGGATTGTCCTTAAAAGGTTATGGTATTCACGGTACCAATTTTCCTTGGGGCGTGGGAAGGCTTGTCAGTCATGGATGCATTCGTTTATATCCGGAGGATATCGCGATACTTTTTAAAAATGTCTCTCTTAACACACCGGTTGAAATCGTTTATGAATCCGTAAAAATGGGAATCCGGGACAACAATATATTTATAGAGGTATATCCGGATATTTACAAAAAAATTCCAGACATACGAACACAGACCATTCATCGATTACACGAGTTGGGTTGGCTACGCAGCGTTTCCGTATCAAAGGTCAACGATGCACTTGATAAACAAAGCGGTGTTCCGGTTCGTGTGGGGTTTTTAAAGAAGGGGGGTGATGTCTCGTTCACGGGTAGGACGTCGGCTTTTCAATGAAAATTGATCGTTAAAAATCACGAAAAAGAAGGAGGCAATTATATGCGTAGAAAAAGAAAAATGTATGCGGTACTGGGGCTTGTATTATCGTTGGCGCTGGCTGTTTCCCTGATGAGCTGCGCAACCGCCCAGCAAATGAGGACGCTGGAGCAGCAGGTTCAGCAAGCCAGTCAAGATGCCAAGGACGCCAAGGCATTGGCTAAAGAATGCGATTGTGCTCAGCAGGTTGAAAAGGCTAACGCGGCCGCTATGCGCGCTGAAAAGGCTGCGGACTCGGCAGAGGCTTCAGCACAAAAAGCACAAGACATGGCCAATAAAGCAGAAATGATTTTCAACAAACAGATGAAAAAATAGCCGATCGGTCCGGAATCCGGCGAATTGGGTTTCAGGCCCGGATTCCGGACCCGTTTTTTACTGATAAATCAATGAATCAAAATAGAGATGTTCAACGGGTTTCTTTGTGTGGGTGTTGATCACTTTTAATAGTTCCGCTTTTATTGCATCGTAATCTCTTTCCTGAATCCATTTTTCCATTTTTCGTTGATTAATATTTGTCAAAAAGTCACTCTTTATGCTTCCCAGTTTCCCCTTTAAATCTGCCTGCTGGTCCTTATCTTTATACGGAATGGCTATCTCCAGCATTAAATAGTCGTTGGTACCGAGATTGGAAAAGAGCCGACATTTTATGTGGTGTGATGCGGCTTTCCCCTGTTTTGGTTTTAACATGGATAAGTTTTGAAGATGGACGTTTTCAGCGCGGAAAATATAAACCGCGATGCATATGGCGATCAGCGCAAAAACAGATAAAACGAGCGTTGATCCCTTGATATTATTATCTTCAAATATTTTCATCTTTTCCCGATTTTTTTATCGGTATTTTGGCGAAAAGCTTTAATGATATGTTTCGTATCCTCCGGACTACTTGTACCCTTCTTTTTTTAACAGCCGGCTGTACCATACTGAAAACTCGAACATAGCCTTGTAGCGTTCATCATCGTTAATAATGCCCAGGCAAATCTCGAAAACGCCTTGACCATAGGCATTGCTGTATTCCTGCATCTGTCTTGTTTGTAAAAATTCCCGCACCAGCATTTTCGTCGTTCGCCGGGTTTTGTCTCTTCTGATATCGATGGGATCTTTGGGTTCCTGAAAAGGGTCCCATTTTTTATATCCTTTTTTCAGGATATGTTTCTGCCGTCTGGGCGACATACTATCGAAAATGGCTTTTTTTCGTTTTTCCTCGTCTTCCGGTGACATTACGCTCATGTTCTTTTCCTTGATGCTTTAAGGTTTTATTCTCATCCACTATGCCAAGGTATTTTTCATCGTATTCGGTGAGAATCGCCATGGACAGTGGAACGAGCATATCGGCCATCTTAAGATGCCGGGTTTTGATGTGGGTGACGAGTTCGGCGGAAATCTCGTAAAGCTTTTTTTGAATAACATCCAGATTGGCTGTGGGATATGGCTTACCTTCGGAAAATCCTGATTTTCCGCAAGTGTGCGAAATGCCCCCCGTAGAAGTCGGCATCCCGTACAGCCGGCACGTGATGGGCCGATCGTCATAAAGTTCGCACATATCGTTTTCATTAAGAAGCGGGCACCTGACCCGTTCGGCAGCAATTTCCATCAATATTTCCACCTCGTTTTTCCCGGCTTCTTTATCCTTGTAAGCTTTTCTTTTGATCATGTAGGTTTTTCGATCCGCACGATTCGCTTTTTCGACAATTGCCTCTTTTTTTTCGCCCTTAAGCATCTGATTAAACCGATGATTGATATACATCGCTTCTATCAGGGTCAAATCGAACAATGCGTGACAGCAATCTGCGCATTTGATTTCACATTTAATGCATTCCGCGAATTCTTTTTGCGTTTTTGCAAACAATTCATCAGCTATGGCTGAAAGCGCCTTATATTTTTCAAAAAAAGGCTTAACGTCTATTTTCATCGGTTTACTCCTTATTTTAATTGCTATCTTCAGTTTCGAACCTGGATCGGATTGAAAAGCCCCAAACAATGTTTCACGTGAAACATTATTTTCCGATGCAGAATCGGCTGAAAATATGATCCACGACATCCTCTTTTGCGGTGACGCCGATAATCTCGCCCAAGCGGTCCATTGCTTCCTGAATATCGAGAGCGATCAATTCGAACGACGTACCTTTGCGAATCGCTTCTTTTGCGGCAATCGAGTGTTCAAGACTTTTTAAAACCGCGTTTTTATGCCTCAGATTGGGAATGACGGTATCTTTCATTTCTAGATGTGAGTCTCCCATCGTATGTTGCGCAATCACATTTTTTAGTATGCGCACCCCGTCGCCATACAGCGCCGATATCCTGCTGATGGGCATTTTTTTCCAGGTTGCAGGAATGTTGAGTTCAGAACCGTCTTTTAGCAAATCGATTTTATTGATGACCAAGATTACCCGTTTGTCCTTGATGGACTGATATATTTTTTCATCCTCTCGAGTGAAAGGATCATTGGCATCGATCATAAAAAGGACCAAATCCGATCCTCGAAGGTAGCTCCGGGTTTTTTCCATACCAATGATCTCAACCGGATCCCGGGCCTCATGAAGGCCGGCGCTGTCAGCTATTATAAACGGTATGCCGCGTATGTTCAATGTTTCTTCGATGATATCCCTCGTTGTTCCGGGAATTGGCGTTACAATCGCGCGATCTTCCTGTATCAACCGGTTCATAAGACTCGATTTGCCGACATTTGGATGGCCAAGGACTATTATTTTAAAGCCGTCTCTCAAAAAATGAGCACCCTCATACTGCTCGACCATTTCGGATAATTCAATAATAATATTTTGTTCTAAAATATTAACCATGGATTTTTCATCAACACCATCTTCGATATCATCGGAAAAATCTATGGCCGCTTCCATTTCGGTTAAAATTTCGAGTAACGAACTTCTTATGGACTCCACGCGACGTTTCAGCCCGCCTTTTATCTGAGCCATTGCAATTTCAAGGGATATTTCGGTTTTTGAATTAATGATATCGATAACGGCTTCGGCTTGGGTAAGATCAATGCGGCCACTTAGATAAGCTCTTTTCGTGAATTCTCCGGGATCGGCCAGCCTCGCCCCGGTCTTTACGACCAAATCTAGAATCGAAGCCAGTACAGCGGATCCTGAATGCGTGTTTATTTCAACAATATCCTCTCTTGTGTATGTCAGCGGTGCCTTCATGGCTGTCAAAAGAACTTCATCCAGGACTTTTTGTGTTCCCGGATGTACGATATGTCCGTGATAAAGGCGGTGGGATTTTAATGAAAAACCGTGGTCATAGGGTTCATGAGGTGCAACATGCGGTACCGCATTGGATCTTTGAAAAATAGTTTCGGCAATAGAAAAAGCATCTTTGCCTGAGATTTTAATTATCCCGATTCCGCCGGTCCCTAAAGGCGTCGCAACGGCGGCGATGGTATCATATTCCATTATTTTAACGCTTAAATCCGGTTTCAAGACCTTCAAACAAAATCGTATAACGATTTTATAAAACGCCCGTCCCGCTTTCGGCAAGACAGGATCTTTTCCGCTATGCAGCATAAGCCGACAAGTTCGCCTGGTTCAAACATGCACGGGAAATGCAAATATAAAAAATCAATACGATACAAACTGCTGCGTTAATTTTATTTTCGCGATGAATTTTTTTTGGGAAATATCACAAGCTTTCTTACGATTCCCTGCCCCATACTCTGCGTTCTGACCATACCGTCATTTTTCAAGGCAACATGAACGATTCTTCGATCATGTGAATTCATTTGTCCGAGCGTAGCCGGTTTTCCGGTTCTCTTAACCTTTTCAGCAAGTCTTGCAGCAGTTTTTTCTAGATTGATTCGTCGTTTCTCCATGTAGCCTTCAACATCCACCTGAACGGCAACACGTTCTTTTCTTTTGTGATTTACAATCTTATCAACAAGATATTGTATCGCATCAAGGGTTTGCCCGCGCTTTCCGATAAGAACGGCAGAATTTCCGCCGTTGACGTTCAAAAAGATTCTATTCGATTCCTCCCGGATGCTTATGCTGGCGTCTTCGGTGATAAAATCGATAATGTGTTGCAATGCTTCTTTGCCGATATTTTTGGCATCGTCCTCTGAATAAAAATCTGCAGCATCTTCCATTGAGGCGTCGCTTTTTGGGCTGGTATCTTCGACAATGGGCTTGGAAAAAACCTTTGTCGTTTTCTTGTTATCTGAAGTTCCCATTTTCGGTCCTTGGGAAGATTTGGGTACGGTTACCCGAATACGCGCTTTCTTGGTGCCCACCAATCCGAAAATACCGGTCGATCCATACGAAATAACATCATGTTTGAGTTTTTCCCTGGGTATATTTAATTCTTCACAGGCTTTTTTAACAGCCAGTTCAACGTTTTTATCTTCGAACTCCAAGCTGGGTGACATTATAAAACCTCCGTTATTAAGCGTTTTTCTTCTGAATGTAATACTGTTGAACCATGGAAATAACATTGTTGACCAGCCAGTACAGAACAAGTCCCGAAGAAAAATTGATAAAAATTACGGTAAAAACAATCGGCATCAACATCATCATTTTGGCCTGGGTAGGATCACCTGCCGGCGGCGACATTTTCTGTTGAATAAACATGGTCGCCCCCATAATTATCGTTAAAACCGGAATTCCGTAAGGCGGCTGCATAAATGGTATGTGAAAATCGAATCTAAAGAGGCGATCGGGCGCCGACAGGTCGTTAATCCACCATATAAACGGGGCATGTCTAAGTTCAATGGCCCCATACAACATTCTGTAAAGGGCAAAAAACACCGGAATTTGCACAACCATCGGAAGACATCCGCCCAGGGGATTCACCTTGTATGTTTTATATAATGCCATCATCTCTTCATTCATTTTTTTCTTGTCATCTTTATATTTCTCTTTAATCTCCGCCATCAGCGGTTGAATTTTTTTCATTTGGGCCATTGATTTATAGCTTTTGTTGCCCAGGGGCCATAAAAGGATTTTGGACAGTAACGTCAAAATAATAATGGCGACCCCATAGTTGGGTATAAATTTATAGATATAATTCATTATATAAACGCAAGGTTTGGCAAGGATGTCAAACATGCCAAAATTCACGGCCTTGATGAGGCCATAGTCTACGGATTTTAGCACGGCCATGCTTTTCGGTCCGAAAAAGACTTTATATTTAAAAACATGTTGTTGATCGGGAAGAATCGTTTGTTCCGGCTGGACATATGTGTTCGTCAGGATTTCGCCCCCGTTGCTAAGGTGCATACGAGCGTCGATCGCTTCATTGGGCATAATGGCGGAAAGAAAATAACGGCCTTGGATGGCAATCCATTCCAATTTCCCCGGATAGACGTCTTGTTTTTTAATCTTCTTGATCTTGATTTCCTCGAGCTTGTTGTTTATCAGCGCGCTCGGCCCTTCAAAACCGTATCTGCTTGCGTTTTCCGGCCCCTTTTTTAACAAAGACAAGGTAAGGCTGTCTTTAATCGGCTGTGCGGAGCTGTTTTTAATGATAACATCAAGGCCGATCGTATAGGTTTCGGGGGAAAATAAAAATTTCTTTTCAACGACGACGCCCCGGGGAGACTTCCATGAAAAGACGATCTGTTTGGGTTTATCTTTAATATCGATGGCATCTTTATTTAGATGAGCTGAAAAAACAGCATTATCAAGTCCTTGAATGCTATTTTCCGCAAACCCGACCCGTACGGTTCCTTGGGATAAATCCGGATTGATCATATCCAGCAAAGGAGAATCGGGTTTAATGGTTTTTCGATACTTTTTGAGCACGAAACTTCTGAACACAGCGCCTTTTTCTGATATTTTCACCGTGTACAAGGGCAGATTGACCGTAATGGTTCGTGAATGCGAAACCGGTTCTGAAGCGGTTGTTTTTGCCGGTGTTGTCGATTCGGGCAATGCCGCTTTTGTTTCGGTTGTTTCTTTCGCTGTTTTTGCCGAGCCCTTGGTGACCGGCTCCTGGGTTTGTATGTTTTGTTTGGGAAGTTTTTTCTGTTGCTTATCCAGAAAGAACGCATTCCATACAATAAAAACAAGCAGAGAAAGTACGATGGCAATAAGTAATCGTGCGTGTTCCATTATTATCTCCAGGATTCCATTTGAAGCAAAAATATTCCTTTTATTCAAACAAGTTATACTGTATGTGATTTGGGTTAAGCGGAGCAGTATTTGTGCAGGATTTTAAGACGGAGGGCCCAAACATTTCTTTTATATATCGGAATGCTTTATTTCAACCCTGGTCCTTTTTTTAAAAAAAATGTGACTTTATGGAACAGGATCGATTCCTCCCGGATGAAAGGGATGACACTTTAAAAGTCGCTTTAACGCAAGATAACATCCCTTAAGAAATCCATAACGCAAAATAGACTGATAGGCATACTCTGAACAGGTTGGATAAAAACGGCATGCAGGAGCTGTGACCGGAGACACTATCAACTGATAGCCTCTGATAAGAATCAACGCCGGTATAATTAAGATTTTGTTAATGATATAAACTCCTGGATATATTGGTTAAAATGTTTTTTAGGGATAGAAATGCCTGCTCTGACGACAGGTTGGCAGCCTTTTTTTTGGCGATAATATTAATATCCCAATGCCCTGTAATTGTTTGCCTGTTTAGCCGAAAATATTCGCGAGATAATCTTTTGATCCGGTTGCGTGTCGGGGCGTTTCCAACTTTTCTCGCTACAGTGACGCCAAGGCGGGTTCCTTGAATTCGATTCTGAGAGTATACGGCAATAAAGTATTGGTCTTGAATTTTTTTCCCCTGGTTGGCCAGTCTAAGAAATTCGGAACGTTTTCGTAATCTGTCCGCCTTGGTAAACCAAAAGCGCAATAATGACTCCTTTGCTCAACCCACTGTTATTTATATTGTATTTTTTCGAGCAACACTGTTTATACCGTTAAACGGGCTCTTCCTTTTGATCTGCGCCTGTTTATGATCCTTCTGCCCTGTTTTGTGGACATTCTTTTTAAAAACCCGTGGGTTCTTGCTCGCTTAATTTTGCTTGGCTGGTAAGTTCGTTTCATGAGATAAGATCCTTATTTGATTGCCGAGGCATTCATTCCAATTCTTGATAAAAGTATCAACTATGACTTAAATCGAGTTTATAAATCACATATCGATCAAGTTGTCAAGCATCAACCGAGCTCCTGCGTTTTGTATTTCAATTCGTACTTATCCATACATGAGAAACCATATTTGAATGCCCCGCTGCTTGCAGCGGGAAGAGAAATCTTAGTCTTTCGCCAACTGAACGGCGTCGCCGCGTTTCATAAAATCGTTACACGATTTTATTCCTTGATGATTTCAAAAATATCGAACTCTTCCATATGAAGATTGGCGTCCGGGTATATAACGATTCGTTTTCCGATAATTCGCTCGGCAGAAACGATAATCTGGCTCTCCTCACCATAAAGAAGGTCGGCAATCTCAGGGTTTACTCTCAAGCTGATCTTGACCCCGATCATATCTTTGGACTCACGTATAATTTCTCTGTAAATATTGTAACATATGGTTTGTTTCGATATCAGATAGCCTTCTCCGTCACAATAAAAACACGGCTCACATAATAATCTGGTCAGCGGCTTTCGTATGCGTTTTCGAGTCATCTGTATTAATCCCAAATCCGATATGGGGAGGACATGGGTTTTGCTCCTATCTTTTTTGAGCGCCTCTGTCAGCGCATTAAATACCTTTTCCTGATTGGATTTTTTTTCCATATCAATAAAATCGATAATAATAATGCCCCCGATATCCCGGAGGCGTATTTGATAGGCGATTTCTTTCACCGCCTCCAGATTGGTCTTTAAAATGGTTTCTTCAAGATTATATTTTCCGACATATCGTCCGGTGTTGACATCGATTGCCACCAGCGCTTCCGTATGTTCGATGACGATATATCCGCCGGATTTCAGCCATACCTTCTTTTTTAGCGCTCGCGAAATATCCGCTTCCAAGTTAAATGCATCGAATATCGGTTCCATCCCCTCATACAGCTCCACGGAATCTTTAAGGCTCGGCATAAACGTGTCGAGAAAATTTAAAATAGATTCATAACCTGCGCGGGAGTCTATGATCAATTGTTCAGCTTCATGTAATAAAAGATCTCGAACGGCACGCAGACTGACAGCCACTTCCTTGTGAAGCAGCGACGGCGAGGGTGCAGTTTGGTATTTATGTTGAATACTCGCCCATAAATTTTTTAAAAAACCCATTTCATATTCAAACTTTTCTTTCTGCACGCCTTCAGCAGCCGTCCGAACGATATATCCGAAGTTATTATCCCGAATGAGTTCTATATTCGATTTTAGACGCCCCCTTTCGGCTTCATCTTCAATGCGTCTCGATATGCCGATATGCTCTGATGTCGGCATGAGTACCAGAAATCGTCCGGGAAGAGATATATGTGTTGTCAGTCGAGCGCCTTTTGAGCCAATGGGCGTTTTTGCGGCCTGAACCATAATTTCCTGCCCTTCTGTAATCAGCTCCTCGATGTGCCGTTCCCGTCGAATCGATGACAAATATCCATTGTGCGGCATGCTGGTTTCAGCGTTGTCGTTGTCTTCCGGAAAATAATCAATCGGGCTGTAATTTCCACCGATGACATCACTTACATAAATAAAAGCCGCCTGCTGGAGTCCAATATCTACAAAAGCCGCCTGCATACCCGGCAAAACCCGCTGCACCTTTCCCTTATATATATTCCCGGCAATATCTGAAGCATCTCCCCGCTCGATAAAAAGCTCGGCAATGTTTCCGTCTTCGAGAAGCGCCACCCGGGTTTCATGATCTGCAACATTGATAACAATTTTTTTATACATGATATTTCCTGTGGATATCTAAGCGCCAAACTGAGTGCGATAAAAAATTCTGCTCATTTTGTTCTCTATTTTCTTATCTGCAGCAAACTCAAAAATCGCCCCATAGGGTCTGCGAAGCTCGATTTACAATTTCACCATCTCCGCCTGCCGGATCTCTTCTTCGGGCAATCCGAAAATTTTTTCGAGAACCTCTAAAGGTCTTACCGTCTTTCCGGGTTCTGTTTTCAGGCTTATCAGCAGCCTATTGGGTGCCTGCAGCGTTAGATTAAATACCATCTCCTTTAAATCGATTGTTTTGGATTTTCCTTTTCGATTCAGCCGTGAGAATATTAATGCATTCCGGTTAAGAAAATCGTTTATTTGTTCTTCATTGAAACACATGTTCTTTAAGGTTATCGAATAGTTGACGGGCTCGAAAGCCTTTTGTGAAAGATTTTTGGGAGCCGGTCGGCAATTTAGAATACGCAATCCTTCCGGAAGGTGTTTGTTTAATCTTTCGACGACGAGCGCCGGTTCGATGCTCTTTTCTGCGGATAAATAAAACGTTTCCCTCAAACTTTCTAAACCGACCGGAAGGGGATCCTCAAAAGATATGTTCGGTTTTGGATGGAATCCGTTGGAATATTTGACCGGAATTTCGGCCCGGCGAATGGCGCGCAAAAAAATTTTAACCATTTCAAGATGCCCAAAATACTTCGCCGACCCTCGTTTAGAAAAGGATATCTTAAGTTTTTCATATTCTCCGGCCGGTTGATGCATGGTAATAAGATTCTTTGGGGGGTGATCTTTACAGTCAGCACTCACGGTGGGCTTTACGGTGTGAAAATCACACACCCCGCATTGATTACAATCGCCGTTTCTGCAGTCTTTCGTGGCCGCTCCCTTTTTGGCCCTTTCCCATTCTGAAATGAGATATTCCTTTGTAATCATGGTGTCGATATGGTCCCACGGCAGCGGCTCCGCCGTATCTCTTGCACGCGTCGTATAAAAATCAACATTGATGCCCTCTTCCAAAAAAGAGGCTTCCCACAACCGGTATTTGAACTTGTCGCTCCAGCCGTCGAATTGACATCCATTCTTGCAGGCAGCGACCAGTAATCGGCCAAGCCGCCGATCACCCCTCGCCCAAAGTCCTTCTACAAGACTGACCTCGGGATTTTGCCACTTGAAGCGAACCCCCGCGATGTTAAGTTTATGTTTCAAACGCGATATTTTTTCTTTTGATTCGCTCAAAGAAATTTGAGGCAACCACTGAAAAGGGGTGTGCGGTTTGGGAATAAAGGTCGCAACACTGACATTGATGTGACCGTTTGGCCTGCTTTTGCGTTTTTGAGCGTTGATCCTTTTCACAAGATCAACAATCGCCTGCACATCCTCGTCCGTCTCTGTTGGAAGCCCGACCATAAAATATAGTTTCACGACCTGCCAGCCCAGACCAAACGCATCGTTTATGGTATCGATGATGTCTTTTTCCCGGATATTTTTATTAATAACGTCTCGAAGCCGCTGGCTTCCCGCTTCCAAAGCGATTGTAAAACCGGTCTTTCTGACCGTTTTTACGAGCTTCATTAATTTTGGGGTCAATGTACCTGCCCTCAGAGACGGAAAGGAAAGGGCGATGCGCCGATGACCGTACAAGGTCATCATATTTTCCATTAACGGTTGAATACAACTATAATCTCCAGTGCTTAGGGATAAAAGGGATATGTCTTCATACCCCGTTGCTTTAACGGAAGCTTCAGACAGTGAAAGCAATTTTTCCAAAGACCGTTCACGGACCGGCCGATATATCATACCGGCCTGACAAAAGCGGCACCCTCTTGTGCATCCTCTTGAAACCTCCAGTCTCAATCGGTCGTGAACGGGTTTGCCATAGGGTATTACGGGCGTATCCGGAAACGGCGCTTCGTCGAGATCTCCGACAACCGCTCTTTGAATTCGCTGGTAATCATTAAACCTTGGAAAGATTCCTTGAAAACCCGAACGTCCGAATTTTGGCTTAAAATACGCCGGTATATAGACACCGTTGATACGAGACCACTGCTTCAAAAGCGCGTCTTTGTCGTGGGCATCGTTTTTCCGCCATTCAAACCAGCCCAGACACATGTCCATGATGACGTTTTCGCCGTCTCCGATGACGATGGCATCAAAAAAATCGGCAACAGGCTCCGGATTGCACATGCAGGGGCCGCCGGCAACAATAAAAGGAAACGTTAAATCCCGCTCCCGCGCAAGAAATGGAAACCCGGACATGCCCAATATATTTAGTGTATTCGTATAGTTAAGTTCATAAAGAAGACTGAAGCCGATAATATCAAATTCCCCAAGGGGCTTTTTGGATTCCAGAGAAGCAAGGGATATACCGGACGATTTCAGATAAGCAGCCATATCGGATGCCGGCGCAAAGATCCTTTCCGCTGCGATTTTCGGATGCGCGTTGAGGATGTGATAGAGGATCTGAAGACCGAAATGAGAGGTTCCGATCTCATAAAGGTCCGGAAAGACCAAGCCGAAAAACAGATCGATCTTGCTGTGATCTTTTTTTACGGCATTGATCTCAGAACCTAAATATCGGCTGGGCTGTTCGACCAGGTGTAAGATGTCTTGAATGCTGTTTATGCTCATGATATATATTCTTTTTGAAAATTTAAGTTCATAATGTATTATACCGGAGCTCAAAATGCCAGAAATAAAAACGCAAAACAATTCCTTTTTCATTGCGGCCGTGTTGCTTTTTGCTTTATTTAACGTGTTTTGCCTTATCGTCCCGACCAACAGCGTCGCTGAAAACCTGAGGGAAAGTGCGGTTGTAATAGCCGTTAAAAAAGTCAGTCCGGCCGTGGTTAACATCAGCTCACAGTCAGAAGTCCGGAAACGTGTGAATCCCTTTTACGGATTTGGGTTGGATCCGACTTTTGAGTCTTTTTTTAAAGACTTTTTCGATCCAGGCGACGAACAAAAGTATAAGCGGACCAGTCTCGGATCAGGGGTGATCATTGACGGCAAACGGGGGTTTATTCTTACCAATAAACATGTGATTATTAAAAGCTCAACCATTACCGTTTCATTAAAAGACGGACGTGAATTTAAGGCAAACATTATCGGCGCAGATCCGGATTCTGATTTGGCGGTACTGCGAATTTCTCCGAAAGGTGTGCTTCCGGATATTAAAATGGGAAATTCCGGCAACCTTATGATTGGAGAGACCGTTATCGCCATCGGAAACCCTTTCGGTTTTTCAAACACGGTCACCACCGGAGTGATCAGCGCCGTCAATCGAAGCGTAAAAGTCGACAATGCATTCTACCGTGATTTTATTCAAACGGATGCTTCCATTAACCCGGGAAACAGCGGCGGACCGCTCTTGAATATATACGGTGAACTCATCGGTATCAATACCGCCATATATGCCAAAGCCCGGGGGATCGGGTTTGCCATCCCGATCGATAAGGCAAAAAGAGTCATTTCAGATCTTATAAAGTACGGGGAAGTCGTCCCGGCGTGGATCGGCGTCACCGTTCAAAATATGGATGCCGATCTGGCCAAGTATTTAAAGGCAGCGGACGTTAACGGCGTATTGGTAAAAAAAACCGAACCATCCGGACCTGCCTTTAGATCTGGAATACATGTGGGGGATATTATTCAGTCTGTCGGTTCACGAAAAATTCTTTCTCAAAACGATTTTAATAGCGAGATGAGCAATATCTCTGCCGGACAAACCCTTGACATCGGTGTGTTAAGAGACGGCCAAAAAAAAGCGTTTGCTGTCCGATCGACGGCATTTCCCGAAGATCTCGCATTGGAGCTGGCTTACGATATTCTCGGGATTAAGGTAAAAAATCTTTCCAAAAACAATCGTTACACCTATAAAATCTACGCCCAAGAAGGCGTTTTGATTTCGGAACTAAATCCGCATTCGTATCTCGCCCGCATCGGCGCCGAACCCGGGGACGTTATCCGCCAAATTGATGAATTCACGATTAAAAACTCGAAAGATTTTAAAAAGGCAACGATAAAATACCGTAAAAGAAAGTCGCTGGTCATCCTGCTGCAGCGAAAAGATCAGCTTTATCATATCAGCGTCAGGCTATAAATGATAAATCTAAATCATCGGAGACAGGTGAATCATGATAAACCGAACGAAAATTTTTAACTTGCTAAAAACAGACCAACCCATCGATGACGTTCTGATAAAAGGATGGGTTCGCACCCGACGGGATTCGAAAAATTTTTCATTTTTAGAGATCAACGACGGATCCTGTCTGAAAAACATTCAAGTTGTTGCCGATAATGAATTGACCAATTACGACGATATTACCCGGCTCTCCACCGGTTCGGCGGTTTCGGTTTCAGGTCAATTAATAGAATCAAAAGGGTCCGGGCAAAAATGGGAGGTTGTCGCAAAACGAATTGAAATCATAAGTATTGCCCCTGAAACCTTCCCGCTGCAAAAAAAGCGCCATACAGACGAATACTTAAGAACCATCGCCCATTTAAGACCACGAACCAATAAATACGGGGCAGCATTTCGCATCCGTTCGGAGCTGTCATACGCCATTCATAAATTTTTCAGAGACCGGGGTTTTAAATATATCCACTCACCCATTATCACCGGCTCCGACTGCGAAGGCGCCGGAGAACTTTTCCGCGTCACCACCCTCCCGATGGATCACCCGCCGCTTTTAGACGGCAAAACAGACTATACCAAAGATTTTTTCGGTAAAGAGGCGAATTTGACGGTTTCCGGACAACTGTCCGCGGAGATGTTTGCCCTCGCCCTCGGAGATGTTTACACGTTCGGCCCGACATTTCGCGCCGAAAACTCCAATACCAGCCGGCATGTCGCCGAATTTTGGATGGTTGAACCCGAGATGGCTTTTTGCGACCTGAATGGTAACATGGATCTGGGTGAAGAAATCATCAAGTTTTTAACAGGGTTTATTCTTGACGCCTGCAGAGACGATATCGAACTCTTTGCAAAATACGTCGACAAACAATTGATGACGACACTAAACAATGTGGCCGAATCCGAATTCAAACGTATTTCCTATGCAACTGCCGTTGAAATATTGGAACATTCCGGGAAATCCTTTGAATTTGAAATCGACTTCGGAAAGGACCTCCAGACCGAACATGAACGCTATTTAACCGAGACGCATTTTAAAAAACCGGTCATCGTATTTGATTATCCCAAGACCCTGAAACCGTTTTACATGCGATTAAACAATGATCAAAAAACGGTGGCGGCCATGGATGTTCTGGTCCCTCGAATCGGAGAAATTATCGGGGGCAGTCAGCGGGAAGAGCGGCTGGATGTGCTTGAATACCGGATGGACGAGCTCAAAATGCCCAAAGAAAATTACTGGTGGTATATGGATTCAAGGCGGTTCGGCACTGTTGAACACAGTGGTTTCGGCCTGGGTTTCGAACGATTACTGATGCTGGTAACCGGCATTACCAACATCCGGGATGTCATCCCTTTTCCGAGAACGCCGAACAGCATCGAGTTTTAGCTATAAAAATAAGCGTTCAGAGTTCAGGAACGTATCATTGCCTTTTCTGAACTCTGAACACCGAACACTGAACTCTATTTCATGCCTTCATACACCTTAGCTTCGCCAGATCTTCCGCATACCCGTAAAGATGAAGCCCCTTGCTTTCAACGATCATTTCACCGTCTTTAACCCCGATTTCGCCGGCCATGTATTCTTTTAGATTTTGAATTCCGGCCAGATTCGCCGGCATGCCGCCCCACAGATCCCATGAACGAAAATAGACGATAAAATGAAGCGCGTCATCTTGAATTCGGGTATCTATGGAACGCAGACACGGAGGGTCCAGAAGCGTCAGATCCGAAGGATGCGCCACCTGCAGCACCATTTGATTGTTTCTTTTCCCATATTTTTGATAGGTTTGAATGATCCATTCGATTTGATTTAAAAAAAGCCGGCCGTCCTCTTCAAAAACAGCTCTCCCGTCCACTTCTCTTTTATCGATAATTTCCGCGTTTCCTTCTTTCCACCACCGAAGCTTTTCCTCGGAAATCGGCGCGCGGGTGAGTCTTTCTCCATATGTATAGGATTCACCGGGTTCTTTTTGACCGGTCATGACATATTCGATATACGATCGTTCATATCCGTCACCACCGTAAATATAAGCTTCTTCAACAGGATTCGGAATACCGCATGCCGGGGGTATGTCGGGTATTAGCGGATGCGTGCCCGGGTGTTTGATGTGGCCGGTAAAAAAATCATATTCGAGTCTTGTCTGCCCCGCATAACTTCCGCGGTCGATGGTAAACTTTCTGCCATGATCCAGAATATCATGAACCGCCTGAAACCAAAGATCCGGTAAATCCCTTGCCTGAATCTTATGTATATACATCGATCTTCTTTCTCCTTGAATCGAACGCCTTTAAATATCCAACATGCTTACTTCAAGGGCATTGCTGCTGATAAAATCCCTTCTGGGTTCAACCTCTTCCCCCATGAGCACGGTAAAAATTTCATCGGTTTCAACGTCATCTTCAACTTTTACCTGCAGTAATATTCTTTTTTCCGGATTCATGGTGGTCTCCCATAATTGGTCTGGATTCATCTCCCCAAGTCCTTTATATCGCTGGATGCCAAGCCCTTTTTTGGCTTCCTCCATGAAATAGGAAAGAAGCTGTTTTTTCCCCTCGATGCGCAGAATTTCTTTTTCATCATCTTTGGTAAAAATACAAAACGGCGGGGTGTCATTTTTCGATATGCTTTTGCTTAAAATCAAACAGTTCTGATAATCACTTGAATAGACAAGATTTCGGCTGATTTTTAAGGGTTTTGTATTTATGTTTGATACATCGACAAACAATAGATCTTTTTGTTTGTGAAATGGCGTTTCAACGGTCATTTCATAAACATCTCTTTCATCATTCCATCGGATATCGTTGACCTGATACTCTTTTTTGATCAGCGTTTCTTTGAGATGCGACATTTTTTGAATATCTTGAAGGAAATCTTTATTTTCAACACCTTCTTTTACAAGTATTTCAATAAGCTCTTCAATAATTCCCCTTTCTTTGAATCTCGACATAATGGAAAAATATTCGGAAAGAGCGGTGACAAAAAGATAAAGATTGTGTTCCGATAAAATATTTTCTCTTGTTTCGAATTTAATTATTTTGTTGTTACAGGCGCGTTTTAAAATATAGTCGTTGAGTTCTTTTTCATTTTTAAGATATATGGCGCTTTTTCCTTTTCCGACTTTAAACAACGGTGGTTGAGCGATGTAGAGATAGCCGTTTTCAATCATCTCAGGCATATGCCGGTAAAAAAACGTTAAAAGAAGCGTTCGAATATGAGATCCATCCACGTCTGCATCTGTCATTATAATGGTCTTGTGGTAGCGAATTTTTTGAATATCATATTCTTCATCGCCAACGCCGGTTCCAAGGGCGGTGATGATATTCTTTATTTCCTCACTTCGTAATATTTTATCAAACCGGGATTTCTCGACATTTAATATTTTCCCTTTTAAAGGCAAAATGGCCTGAAATTTTCTGTCCCGCCCTTGTTTTGCGCTGCCTCCTGCAGAATCTCCCTCAACAATAAAGAGCTCTCTGACGGACGGATCTGAGATCTGGCAATCGGCAAGTTTTCCCGGAAGCGTTGAATCGATAAGCGCGCCCTGTTTTCTCGCAAGATCTCTGGCGCGTTTTGCCGCATCCCTTGCCCGCGATGCGTCCACGGCTTTCTCAACGATTTTCTTTGCAACGCCTGGATTCTCCTCCAAAAAGACACTCAATTTCTCATTGACCAGCGATTCGACAAGTCCTTTGACTTCACTGTTTCCTAGCTTGGTTTTTGTTTGGCCTTCGAACTGCGGAGATTTAATGCGAAGGCTTATCACCGCGGTTAAGCCTTCTCGAATATCGTCACCGCTGATCTTAACTTTAAGGTTCTTTGGAAGATTTCCATTGGTTAAATATTGGTTGATACTCCTGGTTAACGCCGCCTTAAAGCCGATAAGGTGAAAACCACCTTCTATTGTATTGATATTATTAGCAAATGAAAAAATTTTTTCCTTGAATGTATTATTATATTGGATGGCGACTTCTATTTGAACATCATTTTTAATGCCTTCTACAAAAATGGGTTTATGCAAAGGGGAATTCATTTTATTAAGGTATTCCACAAAAGATACGATGCCGCCTTTATAAAAAAACTCATCTTTTTTATCCGAACGTTCATCATCTATGATTAATTTGACCCCTTTATTTAAAAATGCAAGTTCTCTCAAACGTCGAATCAGAACTTCATAATTGAAATTATCTGTTTCTAAAATTTCAGTATCAGGGATGAAATGTATTTTCGTTCCTCTTTTTTTCGTTTTACCGATGATACTCAGTTCTCTGGTTTTTTTCCCTCTTTCATAGGTTTGATAATAAATATTTCCATCGGTATAGACTTCGACTTCCATAAATTTTGAAAGTGCATTGACCACCGACACACCCACACCGTGAAGTCCGCCGGATACTTTATACGAGTGGTCGTCAAATTTTCCGCCTGAATGAAGTTTGGTCATGACAACCTCGACGGCGGGTATATTTTCGGATTTTTGTATTCCTACGGGTATTCCCCTTCCGTTATCCTCGACGCTGACACTGTTATCCGTATGAATAACCACCTTTATCAGGTCGCAATAACCGGCCATGGCTTCATCGATACTATTGTCCACCACCTCGTAAACCAGATGGTGAAGTCCTTCTACATTGACGTTCCCGATGTACATGGACGGTCTTTTCCGGACCGCTTCAAGTCCTTCGAGAACCTTTATTTGATCGGCATCATATATATTTTCTTTTGTTTTCATATTCTCATCGGCATGATAACACTTAAATACGTATCATCATTTTCTCCCTCTATTAAACACGGTTTTTCATTATCAAACAGATTGACAACGACTTTTTCAGTATCGATAACATTCAGCGTCTCGATAATGTATCGGGGATTAAATGCCACCTCAATGGAATCTCCCTGATAATCGATAACCATATCTTCTTTGGATTCACCCAAGTCCGGGTTGGTTGTCGTAATCACAAGATGATTTTTTTTAAAATTAAATATAACGCCTTTATAATCCTCCGAAGATAAGATAGACATTCTCTTTAACATCATTAAAAACATCTTTCGATCCATAGGTATCATATGAAAATTTTTCCGTTGAATGATATCCCCATATTCAGGAAAATCACCTTCAAGCAGTCTGATGATAATGGTTTCATAATCCTTTTTAATAATGAAATTATTATTTTTAATTCCCAATTGAACGGTGCCGGTGGTATCTAAAAATTTAATGACTTCATTCATGGCTTTTTTCGGTATCAATATACCGAGTTTCTCGGGCAGCGGGATATCTTTATCAAACATACAATCGGCTTTTGAAAGGCGATTACCATCAGTTGAAACCATTCTGACAATATTTTCATCCTCTTTTTGAAGAATCTCAAAATATATTCCCGTGATATGGCTCCTTTTTTCATCAGTAGCGCCGGTAACGATAATCGTCTTTTCAATCATCTTTTTAAAGACATCGGAATCAATACTGAATAATTCGGCGTCTTCCAACTTCGGCGTTTCTGGAAAATCATTGGGGTTCAATCCGACAATGTTGTAGGTTACACTTTTGTTGCCTATGTTTATCCAATAGTTGTCCGCTTCACTGATCTGAATTTCTTCGCTCGGAAACTCTCTTACAATTTCATAGAATTTTCTGGCATTTATCGTTAACGTTCCCTGTTTTTCGATCTCAGCCGGGTATAATCCTTCAAAACCGGTTTCAAGGTCTGTTGCGATAAGCTGTATGCCATCCTTTGTTGTTTTAAGGAGTACATTAGAGGTAATTAATAAATTACTTTTGCGACCACTGATTCCCTGAACTTTAGACAACACATCGAGAACATCACTTTTTTTAATTTTAAATTTCATTCTCTATTCCTTATTTATATATCTTTAGATATTATTATATTAAAAGAATGTCGATATATATAATAAACCCATAACATGTTTATTATATTAAAAAAAAACAGTTCAACCCTGTTTATAAAAACGAAGAAGCGCTTTAATAACTAATAGATTATCAAAGGAATAAAATGTATTGTTCATAAGTAATGATTTATAGAAAAAATATCAATATAAAAGGCGCCGCTGCTGATGGTTGTTTTTTATTACAAAAAAAATAAAAAATACCATATATAGTATTTTATTTTAGTTAATATAAATATATATACTGTTTATAGATAGGTGACAAGAGTTTTTAATACAAAACAAACAACTTAAGTTTCACACCCTAAACTTGTGATGGAAATATGAAATTTATAGCGGATTTTCACGTTCATTCTCATTTTTCAAGAGCAACGGCGAAAAATTTGGATCTTGAAAACCTATACATCGCGGCCCAGCTTAAAGGCATCACGGTTATCGGGACCGGCGATTTTACTCATCCGGGATGGTTGACGGAAATCAAAGAAAAACTGGTGCCTGCAGAATCCGGAATGTTTGAATTGAAAAAAGAATTTTCGAGACGATGCGATCAACAGGTGCCCGAGTCCTGCCGTAGAGAAGTGCGATTTATGCTGGTCTCTGAAATCAGCAATATCTACAAGAAAAATGGAAAGACCCGAAAGAATCATAATCTTGTGTTTTTGTCTGATCTTAATCAGGCGGATCATTTTGCTTCAAAGCTCGATAAGATCGGAAATATCAAATCCGACGGCCGGCCGATTCTGGGTCTTGATGCCAGGGATCTTTTGGAAATGCTTCTCGAAACAGACGATCAGGGGTTTCTTGTACCCGCGCATATCTGGACGCCGTGGTTTTCTCTGCTGGGCTCAAAATCAGGTTTCGATTCTATTGATGAATGTTTTGAAGACCTCACGTCTTATATCTTTGCCGTTGAAACAGGCCTTTCTTCGGATCCTGAAATGAATTGGCGGGTATCGGCACTGGATGGGATGACACTGATTTCCAATTCCGATGCCCATTCACCGTTAAAACTGGGAAGGGAAGCAAATCTGTTCGATACCCAATTGTCATTCTCTGCCGTAAAATCCGCAATCCAAAGCGGGGATCCAGAAAGATTCATCGGTACGCTGGAGTTTTATCCCGAGGAAGGAAAATATCATCTTGACGGGCATCGGAATTGTCAATTTCGATCATGGCCTCATAAAACAAAGAAGCAGGGCGGTATATGCACGGTTTGCAAAAAACCGATGACGTTGGGTGTGTTGTATCGGGTGGAGGAACTGGCGGATCGACCGCAGGGGGTTAAACCCAAAAATTACCATCCGTATTTCAATGCGATTCCCCTTGTGGAAATTTTGTCCGAAGTGTTGAAAGTCGGTCCGAACTCTAAAAAAGTAATGGAAACCTATAAAAATTTACTTGAAAAACTGGGGTCTGAATTGGACATTTTAACGACGCTGGACAAGGATAGAATCGATTCTGCGGGTCTTCCCCTGTTGAGCGAGGCCATCACAAAAGTCAGACAGAACGATATCGTTCTGCTGCCCGGCTATGACGGAGAATTCGGCAAAATCAAAATTTTCAATTCAAAAGAAAGACAAAATATTGAGGGACAAAAACCGTTGTTTTTTGTAAATTCAACGCGCTCCACACCCGATAATCATAAAAAGGAATATCAACAACCAACAGCATCTACTTTATTTCATAAATTTTCAAAAGATGAAATTAGACCGTCATCAGAAAAAAAGATCGGCACCATAGATCTGAATTCCCAACAACGCCGGGCAGTGGAAGACTGCCAAGGGGCAATGATCATCATCGCAGGACCCGGAACCGGCAAAACCAGAACGCTTACCCATAAAATGGCATTTCTCACCCATGAAAAAAATGTTCCATCCGAAAATATTCTTGCGGTGACATTTACAAATAAAGCGGCCCTGGAAATGCGCCGGCGACTCGAAACACTGTTGAAAAAAACGAAAATAAAGACCTTCGTCGGAACCTTTCACAGCCTTTGTTTTCATATTTTAAAGCAACAGGAAAAAGACGCCTGTACGATCATTGATGAAAAGGATCGGGAACTTTTGCTGCTCGATGCAATCAAACAGGCCAAAACATTGGTGGGTCCAATAAATATAAAAACAAAACAACTGTTGAAACAGATCATATCCGCCAAACAAAACATCCTGTATCCCAATGAATGGTCAAAGCATATCGATGATCCAAAGAAAAAATATTTTCATGCCGTATATCAGTCCTATCAAGAATTATTGGCCATACAAAGGCTTTGTGATTATGAGGATCTGATTTTTAAAACCGTTCGACTGCTTGAGACAAAAGATCACATCACCGATTCATACCGGAAGTTATTTCAATATATTTTTGTGGATGAATATCAAGACTTAAATCATGGCCAGTACCGGATCATCAAAGCCCTTGTTCCACCCGGCTTCGATAAAAAAATTTGCGTCGTCGGTGATCCGAACCAATCCATCTATGGGTTTAGAGGATCGAGCGATGAATATTTCAACGGGTTTGTTAAAGATTATCCGGATGCGCAAATCATCAAGCTGACGCAAAACTACCGGTCGACCCAGACCATTCTCGACGGTTCCTATCAGGTGATTCAATCGCAGGGTAAAAATTCATTTAAAGAACGTATCTATTCACAAATCAGCGGTAAAAAAACGATTTCTGTTATTGAGGCAAATTCTGAAAAATCAGAAGCAGTGGCCATCGGAAAAACCATTGAACAACTGATGGGGGGAACAGGATTTCATTCCATCGATTTTGGTCATGTTCATGACCGGCAACTTGAGACAAATTTAGGATTTTCGGATTTTGCCGTGCTATATCGCACTTCGGAACAAAGCAAGGTTTTGTCGCAAATTTTCGAAGCTGCTGGTATCCCTTATCAAATCGTGAGCAGAGAAAACAGTCTCAATTCAAAAAGCATCGGCGAGTTGGTGTCGTTATTAAAGGTTGTGGAAGGTGCCGGAAGTTTTACCGATTTTGAAAGGAGCTCAAGAATAATTACACCGACGATGAATAAAAAATCTCTGGAAATTTTTAAAAATTGGTGCATTAAAAAACGATTGTCGCTGGAATCGGCGCTGATACATGCCCGCAGGTTTCCCATTAAAGAGATGGGAAGAACTCTGCAAACGAAGCTTGTTGATGTAACCGGTGAAATTTTTAAAATAAAACATAAGATACATAACCTATCCATGGGAGAAAAGCTTCTTTTTATTTCGGATTACACCCGGTTGTCAAATTCCGGCCAATGGGATCAAAAAACAACGGAGGCTTTAAAACTCGTGAACGATCTTTATGCGCGTTCCGATGCCGACACCCAGGACTTTTTGAAAACCTGTGCGTTGCAAACAGATACCGATATGTACCGATATCAATGGGAACGCGTTGCATTGATGACCATGCACACTTCCAAAGGGCTGGAATTTCCGGTGGTTTTCATTTGCGGCTGTGAAAACGGCCTGCTGCCGTTTCAATCCGGATATACCGATCCGCCGAACACCGACGAGGAAAGGCGCCTGTTTTATGTCGCTATGACCCGAGCCAAACATCGCCTTTTTATCACCTTTTCAAAAACACGAAGAAGATTCGGGAAAATCGAAAAGCAGACCCTGTCGCCATTTGTTCATGAAATCGAGAAAAATTTAGTCACCCATAAGACGATTGTGGCGCCGAAGAAAGCCAAAGCAGGTCAACGGCAATTAAAACTGTTTTAGTAATTGATAGAAATCGAGGGTGCGAAACTTTTGGCATATGAACATCTGGTTAGCGCGGCGCAATATACCCGCCGGGAGTGCCGTTGGGAGAGAGAACGATTTGCCATACCTGGTTTTCCCTTGCGCGAAAGGTACCGGCGCAGGACAAAAGATAGTATTTCCACATTCGGTAGAAACGTTCGTCGTATTTGTCTTTTAGATGGTGCCAGTTGTTATGGAAATTTTGAAACCAGAGCATCAGGGTTTTGTCGTAATCCGGACCGAAATTTTGCCAGTCTTCGAGAACGAATAAATCTTCAATGGCGGCGGTCAGTTGTTTTGCCGAAGGTAAAAGGGAATTCGGAAATATATACCGGCTGATCCACGGATCTGTTTTTTTTAAGCTATGATTGCCGCCGATGGTATGTAAAAGAAAAAGACCGTCATCTTTAAGGCTTTTACGGGCGACGGTCATGAATGTTTTATAGTTTTTATATCCGACATGTTCGATCATGCCGATAGAAACAATACGATCGAAAACGCCTTTAATGCTTCGGTAATCCTCAAGGCGAATGGTTACCGGAAGTCCTTCACAAAATTTTTCGGCAAAACCGGCCTGTTTTTCTGAAACCGTAACCCCCACGACCTCGACACCATAATTTTCGGCCATAAATTTCGCGGTTCCACCCCAGCCGCATCCGATGTCGAGAACGCGCATTCCCGGTTTTAAAAACATTTTTCGGGAAACCAGGTCCAGTTTATTTTCCTGGGCTTCATCGAGAGAAGATGCATTCTTCCAGTAAGCGCAGCTATATATCCGAAATTTGTCCAACATAAATTTGTATAGATCATTTCCGATATCATAATGATGCTGGCAGTCCATAAAGCACGAGGCGGGTTTTTGAAGATTGAAAATCCGGGCTTTAATGTAAGATAAAGATTCCATCCGGGGATTGACTTTCTCGTCTATATTTGCTTTTAAGAGCCTGCAAATAAACTCGTCAATCTTATCGCAATCCCACCATCCATCCATATAGGCTTCGCCGAGACCCAGCGAACCTTGGGCCAGGGCGCGTGGGTAAAGTTTTTCATTATAAACCTGTATATCCCATGGGCGGTCGCCGTTTATTCGAACATCGGCCAAGGATAGAAGGTGCTCGACCTTTTTGCGAAACTTTGTGCTGATCATGGCTGTATCCTTATTTATAACCAGATAGAATTAGAATAGTTGTTCAGGAAGAAATATTCTGTCATATAAAAAAGTTATTGCAGACACTTATTTTTGTCAACCTGCAAAAAACCCGATTACGCCTAATGGTTGATGAGGATTATAAAACATATTATCGAACAGGCGCCTTACCAGGCCAAAGTTGATGCGGACAAAGCCTCGCTGGCCCAGGCTGAAGCGATACTCACCAAGGCGCAGCAATACCTTCGCCGGACACAAAACGTTCGCACCGGGCGAACCGTTTTTACAAAAGGGGCCCAATTCAGGCGCTCTGGCCCGAAACGTTCCAGTTTACTTCGGAAATCGGCGTTAATTTTAATTTCTGCCGGAACTGGACCGTGGGTTATCGATTTTAACAGTTGACACTTCCCATCGTTCAAATCTTGTCCTTTTTTCTGTAGACGGTTCCAAGAAAAATAGCGACAAGGTCATCGGTTTCGTCCGTCACACGAACTTCATACGTGGCCAGTTTCGGATTGAGCGACACTTCATTGGCTTCGGCAACGAGTATGTTGCCGGCAACCGATGCTTTTAAATAAGAGATACTCACATTAATGCTGAGGGCAACGGTTTTGTGAGAATTCGACGCAACGGCAAACGCCAGATCCGCCAGAGAGAATATGGCACCGCCATGGGCGATATTCACGCCGTTTAAGTGGTGTTCTTTAATTTCCATTTTCGCGGTTGCCCGTCCTTTTGAAACCGCCGTCAGTTCGATGCCGACATGATTGGCAAAACGATCGTTTTTAAAAAAATTTTTTACACCTTCCATCGACCATCTCCTTTTTCCTGATCATTTTATTCTTCGGATATCTCTCATAAATACGTTTTTCGAGTGTATCAAGTTTATTTTTACATTGAAATCCCGGCCTTTTGTGACGGGCTTATTCCGCGCAACGAATTACAAATACATCATAAATGTTTCCAGTAGGGCAAAATGTATGCAATCCGGCTAAAAGGGCTTGCCTTTGAATATATTTTGGTTTAATAAGTAAACAATCACTTATAAAAAACAGGTATTATGACTTGAAATGTTAAAAATATCGCTTTATGTATTTTAAAATTGATCCGAAATAATCATTAATAGCATTGATATTAAGCAGGTTAATGGCAAACGGGGCCATTCGGCCATCTTTTAAGAAAATGAAATTTTATTAATAATTAGTCTTAAATATGTCAAGATAATTAGATGGATTATGAGCGATTATTCACCAGTGTCAATCCATATTTATAGATGGACACTTACTAAGGCGGTGTGATGAAACCCAAAAAAAAGCGTATGACCGGGGATGAACGGCGCAGAAAGATCATTCAGGCTGCCATGGATGTTTTTTCGAGAAGCGGCTTCAGCGGCGCCACGACACGAAAGATCGCCCAGAAGGCCGGAATCAGCGAGGCCATGATCTACAGCCATTTCAAGGACAAGGAAGACCTTTATTCCGCAATTATCGATCAAAAAATGCAAGAAAGCGAACCCTTGTACCATCCTCTCGATGCCATGCGGAAAAAAGACGATAAGCGGGTTTTCGAAACTATTGTTTCAAATTTTATGCAGCGATACAGCGAGGACACGACATTTTTAAGACTGCTCTTGTTCAGCGCTCTCGAAGGTCACGAGTTGGCCGGCATGTTTGTATCCGGACCCGTGAGAAGGTTTTTCGGATTTTTGGCCGAGTATTTGCGGGAGAGAATGGATGACGGCGCGTTTAAAGCGGTCAATCCGGAGATTGCATCCCGGTGTCTGGTGGGCATGGTTCATTATTTTATTTTGCTTAAAAAAATATATGGTGATGAAACACTTCAAGCCATCGAACTCGATGAGACCATTGAAACCATGATCAATATATTCTGCCAGGGTATTCTAAAGGAGGGAAAAAATGGGAATGCTTGAAAAACGAATGGAGCAGGTTCATCGATTGATCGAAAAGATATCCGAGCATCGAGATCAACTGATCGAAATTGCAGTAAAAGATGCCGGATTTACAGTCAGAGAATGTCGCATCGAAGTGGATATGAATCTGGACAACCTGAAAGGGTTTGATGAGATGCTTACGGTTTTTTCCGAACGAGAACCCATTTGCCGTGCGAACCAGGAAGTGGCCCTTCTGCTGCCGTATAACGGCAGCGCCTGGCTGAACACGGCTATTATTTCCATATTCCTTGTGGGCAATCGCGTGAGGGTGAAATTTGCAACACGGGGTTCGGATATTTCCCGCTTCGCGGAATCCTTATATAAACCGATATTCGGTGATGCCATTTGTTTTGAATACGCTGATGGGAAAAGTTTCCTCGAAAACGCCATATCAAATCCAAACATACCCGCCGTATGTCTCTTTGGTTCGGATGATCATGCGCTTTATTACCGGGGTCCGGTTCAGCAATTCGGCAAGAAGTTTGTTTTCGAAGGACCGGGAAAAGATCCTTTTGTCGTTCTTCCGGGGGCCGACGTGGAGGCTGCGGCAAATGAGCTTGCCCATTCCAAATATATTTATGCCGGCCAGACCTGTACAGCGCCGGAGCGTATTTATGTGCACGAATCCCTTCATGATGCCTTTGTGGAGCGGTTTGTTGAATTAAGCCGACAAGTTAAAACCGGGGATCCTGCCGATCCCGACACCATGATGGGGCCGGTGGCCAGCGAGCGCGCCATCGAAAATATCAAAGCCCAATTAAAGGATGCCGTGGATAAAGGCGCACGGATTGCCCTCGGCGGTCGCATTGACGGCCACATGGTCTATCCGACGGTGGTGGTGGGCGCTACCCAGAACATGCTGGGGGTTCGCGACGAAACATTCGGCCCGGTCAGTTTTATCAGTACATTTAAAGATACCGGTGAAGCATTGCAACTGGCCCGGGACAACCGGTATGGATTAAGGGCCTCTGTTTACGGCGATGAAGCGGCCGTCAAATTCGGCAATGATCTGGTGGGAGAGCCCTATTGTCATCCGGTGGATAAAATGGTTTTTGGAACCTTCGGTACCGTCGGTGTGAACCAAGGCCGGTCGGAATCCTGGAAACGGGCGTTTGTATCAAAGCCGGTGGGCGGTTATGCCTATTCCGGATGGATATGGGAAACCGTTGACGACCAATTCATCTTAAAACAGGGGCCGAAACTGCTCAGTCTGGAAACATCCCAAAAGAAACAGTGAAAAGAAAAGGTTATGGAACAGGAACAAAAAGAAGCGGCCGTCAAGGATGATGTGAATATCGATCCACTATCGTCAAACAACAACAATGGCCGCAAACGAAAGCAACGATGGCTTTTCGCCATTCTTGCCATCGGATTAATTATAGGGTCTTTTTACGGCATTCGCTGGCTCCACTATTATTTTACGCATGCCATTACCGACGATGCTAATGTTGAAGGAGACCTGATTTCGGTGAGCTCAACGGTGCCCGGCAAAATCAGGCTCCTTCCCATCCATGAAGGAGAACAATTAAAAAAAGGGCAATTGATTGCCCAGTTTCGGGAAGAAGACTACCAAGCGAAAGTGGATGTGGCGTCCGGTGTGGTTCAGTCGATCAAGGCATCGCTCAATGAGGCGGTGGCCGATGAAGCACTGGTCAAGGAGAAGACGGCAAAAGACGTGCAGCGAGCCGAAGCGGTCTTGTATGCCTCCCAGGCCCGGCTTAAAGAAACCCAAGCCAATCTTCAACTGGCGACCTTGGATTTTAACCGGGTCAGCAAACTATTCAAAAGCAAAACGGTTTCAGCCAGTGAAATGGACAAGATACAGGCAGCCTATAAGCTGGCAAAAGCCAGGGCGGCGACGGCGGAAGAAGAAATTAATGAAAACCGGGCCAAGCTCCATGTTGCTCAGGCAAATATCGGCGAGGTCGGGTTAAAGCAGCGGCGCGTCGAATCCTTAAAAGGTAAGCTGAAAGAAGCCAGTGCGGAACTCGAGGCGGCGCAGCTTAAGCTCGATCACACAACGGTAACCAGCCCCATTGACGGGGTGGTCGCCAGAAAAATTTCCCATATCGGAGAAGTCGTCGCAGCCGGCCAGCCCATTGCCGTTATCGTCAATTTGAACCATATTTGGGTGGAAGCAAATCTGGAAGAGACCCAGGTGGAACACGTTCGCTTGGGACAACCCGTTGAAATTAATGTCGATGCCTATCCAGATACAAAATTCAAAGGAAAAGTGATCAACATCGGCGCTGCGGCGGCGTCCCAGTTTTCGCTGATCCCGGATAACCGTTCGGCCGGGAATTTTACCAAGGTCACTCAAAGGATCCCCATAAGAATTGAGATTGACGATCCGGACAAACCACTTCGACCCGGCATGATGGTAACGGTCGGCATCGACATCAGGAAGACCAAAAAATGACATCTGCAATGGCAGAGGTTCGCCGGAGACCGTTTTATAAATGGCTGGTGGTCATCTCGGTGATGAGCGGGGCATTTCTGGTCGTGCTCGATACCACCGTTGTGAATGTGGCGCTGCCGAAGATTATGGCCGCTTTCGGCGTCAATGTGGATAAAATCGAATGGATTATCACCGCATATATGATCGCCATGGCGATCATGATGCCGTCCGTTGGCTGGCTCAGCACGAGAATGGGCAACAAAACCCTTTTCATTTCGAGCCTGATCATTTTTACAGGAACATCCTGCCTCAGCGGCGCGGCATGGAATGTGGATGCGCTGATTATTTTCCGAATCTTTCAAGGTGTCGGCGCCGGCGTATTAATGCCCATCGCCATGGTCATCATTTTCGAGGCCTTCCCGCCTGAAGAACGGGGACTGGCCATGGGTGTTTACGGCATCGGCGCCACGTTCGGCCCGGCCATCGGCCCGACCCTCGGCGGTTATCTGACGGATCAGTTTTCCTGGCATCTTATCTTCTATATCAATGTCCCCATCGGAATTATCGGTACGGTCCTGGCCGCAATTATTTTGCCGCCGGACAAAGACAAAAAGAAAATATATTTCGATGTCCTGGGATTTTTGACCATGGCGGTTTTCCTGGGAAGCTTGTTGACAGCCCTCAGCCAGGGCCAGAGAGAAGGGTGGACTTCTTTTTATATTCTTTCACTTTTTGCCGTTGCCGGCGTTGCTTTGGTGACCTTTTTATGGGCGGAACGTGTCTCAAAAGAGCCGTTTATCGATTTGAGCGTATACAAGACCTTTCCGCATACCATGTCCACCTTGGTTTTTATCATCCAGGGTTTCGGCCTGTACGGTTCTACCTTTCTCATTCCGCTTTTTTTTGAAAGCATGTTGGACTATACGGCCCTTCAGACCGGCCTGCTCATGTTACCCATGGCCATCGTTGTGGCCATCCTCTTGCCGGCGGCAGGACGTATGGCCGACCGAATGGACGGGCGTATTCCCATCGCGTTCGGGGTTGTATTTTCATTCCTTTCTCTGTACTGGCTCTCTTTCGTCGATTTGAGAACCTCCCAGATGACGGCCTATCTGATGTTGATTACTCGAGGCATAGGCCTCGGATGTATTTTTGCGCCGTTGATGAACCTGTCGCTGAAGTGCCTGCCGCCGGAAAAAACTGCCGTGGGTTCGGGGCTGATGAATGTTTCCCGACAGATCGGCGGTGCGTTCGGGGTAGCGGTTATCGGGGTGCTGCTTGACCGCCGGGATATTTTTCATTATTCGCATTACGCTGAGTCGCAAAATCTCAATGCTTTTGCCACCAAGCAATACTTGAGCCATCTTCAGGGCGTTTTTCAAAAATTTGGGAGTGTGAAAATCGCGGCATATCATAAAGCACTGGCTATGTTGCAGCTCATGGTGGATAAGCAAGCCCGGGTTGCCGCTTTTGACGATTGTTTTCTGATTGCAGGACTCGCTTTTTTGTTGGCGCTGATCCCCACCATGCTGATACGCAGTCGTAAAGAGTAAAACCGAAATCACACCACGGTTGGAACATTTGTTGCAAACCAATTTAGAATATTGTAATTTACCACATATCATTTCCCCAAAGTCTTAAAAAATCATCTTCAATTTTTTTCATTTATCTAAATAAGGAGGCGAACCATGGAAGATATACTTACAAGGATATGGGAACTGTTATCCATCTACGGACTCAAGGTCGTCGCAGCCGTTGCCGTTTTTATCATCGGCCGCTGGATCGCAAAAATGTTGACCACTTTTACAGAAAAAGTGATGAAAAAAAGACAGGTTGATCCCACCATTGTCTCGTTTGCCGGCAATCTGGTCTACATCGCCTTGCTGGTATTTGTCGTCCTGGCGGCGCTTGCTCAACTTGGGATACAAACAACATCATTTATAGCGGTGATCGGCGCGGCCGGCCTTGCCATCGGTCTTGCTTTGCAAGGATCGCTGTCAAATTTTGCCGCCGGATTTTTGATGATCATTTTCAGGCCCTTTAAAGTCGGCGATTTTATCGACGGCGCCGGCGTTGCAGGAACCGTCGAAGCCATTCATATTTTTACGACGCAACTGTCGACTCCCGACAACAAGACCGTGATTGTTCCCAATGCCGCTTTGACCGCAGGCAACATCACGAATTATTCAGCGAAAGGAACACGCCGCGTTGATCTGGTTTTCGGAATCGGTTACGGAGATGATATCGACCATGCCAAGAAAATCATATGGGAAAATCTGAACAAAGAGACGCGTATTTTAAAGGATCCCGCACCGGCGGTCATGCTCATCGAACTCGCAGACAGCAGTGTAAACTTTGCGGTCCGTCCTTGGGTGACGGTCGCGGATTATTGGGGAGTTCATTCCTCACTGACCGAAAATATCAAAAAGAGTTTCGATGCCGAAGGCATCAATATTCCATTTCCCCAGCGTGATGTGCATCTATATGAACATAAAGCGCAACCATAATCATACGTTTCGTTGTAAACCCATTGAAAATTGCTGCTTCGAATGAGATAAGCCGGGTTAAATCGATACAGTTTCCAGCCTTCGCGGCCAGGGTTTTGGATTGATGTTACGTGGCCGAAGAGGACGAATCTTTAAGGCGCTCTCTTTCCGTAATGGAAAGGCCGATGATAAAATGCCCTTTAAAAGGTTCGTCTTCTTTTTCAGTGATATGTGCGATTTTTGTTTTGAGGGATTCGGAGTTGCCTGCGGATTCCGGGGGGATATAATGCATATCCAAGGTATCTTCCACCTTCAAATGCGTCAAGACCGCAGAATCTTTATTCACCAAAATGCCCAATCCTTTTGATGACATGTCCCTTAATTTAAACTGATAGACATTTCCGGTTTCTTCCAGGCGAAACTCCACGCTATAGTAACGATTCAGCAAGGTTCTGGATTCGGGGCGCCTGTCCTTCCCGCTGTCATTATATGAGTTCGTTTTCATGATGATAACTGGTACGGTGAATTATGTTAATAATTTTAATAAAATTTTGCGGTAATGTCCATCTTTTTTTAAAAAAATCATACGTTATTAAAGGGTTTAATGGATATTGCTTTGATGTTCGAAGCAGATATCATGATAAGGATATCGATTGAAAGCAAGCCCCGTGTATGTTAAAGGCAAAAAGCAGTGTTAGGGTCTCTTCGATTTTTACCTCAATCCTATATATGGAAGCCCCGTCTTTGTAAAAATTTCAGGCATAATCAAGCAACATTTTGACGAGAATCCGGGGAAAGGGAGCGAGAATTATTCTTATCAGCGGTAGAAAAAGAATTTTTGTGATTTTATCCTCGCTGCTGGCACTTTTTCTCGGTGCTCTTGACACGTTGATTATGGGAGCGGCGATGCCGACCATTGTGTCGGATCTTGGGGGAATCGAGCTTTATAGCTGGGTATTTTCGGTTTATCTGCTGTCACGGGCCGTGTCTCTTCCCATTTTCGGCAAACTCTGTGACTTGTTTAACTCCAAAATGCTGTATTTGGTGTCTCTTGTCATCTTTTTGATCGGTTCTATCTTTGCGGGGGTGTCTTACAGCATGATCCAATTGACCTTTTTCCGGGCGATTCAGGGAATAGGCTCCGGCGGCAATTTTGCCCTGGCCTATATTGTATTGGCGGATATTTCTCCGCTGGAAAAGCGGGGAAAAATGATGTCGCTGATCAGTTTTGTGTGGGGTGTGTCGAGCGTTTTGGGGCCCACTATCGGCGGATTCATTGTGAACTATTTTTCATGGCGCTGGATTTTTTTTATCAATATTCCGCTCGGTATTATTGCCCTTGTCGGGATCGGAATATATTTGGAGGAAACCCGGGAAAAGAAAAGCGGCGCGTCCATCGATTATATGGGCGCTTTGACGCTTTCAACGGCCATCCTGGCGCTACTCACCGCATTTTTGCTGGGAGGGCGTTCATATCCGTGGATGTCGCTCCCGATTCTCGGACTTATTTCATTAACGCTGTGTTCAGGGGTGATCTTTAATTTTATCGAACGCCGGGCAACAGAGCCGATTCTGCCTATTTCCTTTTTCAAAATCAGGGGCTTCAGCATGGGCAATGCATCGGCATTTTTGGCGAGCTTCGCCATTTTTTCACTGTCGGCATTCAGCCCTCTTTTCATCCAGGATGCTTTGGGCAAAACCCCCGCGCAATTGGGACTCGCCATGGTTCCTCTAAGCCTGGGATGGTCCATGGGGGCGTTATTCTGCGGCCAGGTCGTTCATTTGCTGAAAGAACGGCCCGCGGCGTTGCTGGGAGCTGTATTGCTGTTGGCCGGATGCAGTTTGACCCTGACGTTTTCCATTACCACATCATTGGCGGCATGTTCCGTTGTTTTGGCTGTCGCCGGTCTCGGAATGGGGTTTATATCGATTTCCACGCTTCTTATTGTGCAAAACAGTCTGTCCCCGGAAGATCTCGGAATCGCCACGGCCTCACAGCAATTCAGCAGAACTTTGGGGGGGACCATCGGGATCGGGATTTCAGGAAGCCTTGTCACCGAGCGCATTCAAGAAAGCATACAGGCATTGATACCGCCAAATGTTCTTGATAAAGTAATGCCGTCGTTTTCCACCCATTTGCAGCAGGGCGTTGAAAATATATTTCGACCCGAGGTACAGTCCCTTCTTGCGCCGAATATCCGGACAGCCCTTCGCGAATCTGTGGCCCAAGGCGTCTCTGTGGTTTTCTGGGCATCGGTGATCATGGCATTGTTATGCCTGTTTTTCAGCTACAGATTGCCGAAAGAATAGGAGCATTTAAAAAAAGAAAGGTTATCAGTCGAACCATGAAAAAAAGACCGAACACTCCCCGCATCCATAGAAATCGACGGTTGATAAAGGACACATTTCAATTTGATTGTCACGCCGGCGTGAGTTGTTTTACGCGATGCTGCAAAGATGCGGATATGTATCTTTATCCGTATGATGTCATCCGTATAAAAAACAGACTCGGTATTTCATCGAATCGGTTTTTGGATTCGTACACCTATCAGGCCCTAAGAGACAATCCTTATTTTCCGAGCGTTATGTTGAAAATGTCGGAAAATAAAGAGAAATGGTGTCCCTTCCTATCGGATAAAGGGTGCACGATCTATGAAGACCGGCCGTTTTCGTGCCGGGCATATCCCCTGGAGCGCGCCGTGTCACGAAGCGGCGATGAAAATGAACGCACCGTTTTATTTTTTGTTGCCGAAGATCCCTACTGCATGGGCCACAAAGCGCTTCGACATTGGACCGTAACCGGGTGGATTAAGGATCAAGCGATACAATTATATAACGACATGAATGACTTGTGGGTGGATATCGACACGTTGTTTCGAACAAATCCCTGGGGAGACCAAGGCTTGGACAGCCCGGCCCTGAAAATGGCATTCATGGCCTGTTTTAATGTCGATGAATTTAAAAAATTTATTTTTGAAAGCACCTTTTTGGCTCGATTCGATGTCTCTCCGGATAAAATCGAACAGCTGAAGGGATCGGATATCGCGTTGATGACCTTCGGATTTGACTGGATAAAATATTTTTTAACCGGTAAAGGACCCTTCCGGCCGGGCCCTTCAAAAATGATGGAATAGTAGGTATTTTTGTGAACGACCCGGGGTAAACCAAAAGCGATTCAAGGGTCACGTTCAAATAGATCCCGCCCATTTCCGGATCTGGGCCTTTGTTTGACTGTCCCATGCATCCGATAGCCGCAGATGAACGAAACGGGAAAAAAGACCGTTTGCAAACTCTACCACCTTTTCGATCAGGTATATCTTTTCGAGAACAACACCCTCGAGATCTTCCGGAGTTTCAATTGGCCCGGTTTCCGGGAGTTTCAGGCTGGAAATGTTGAGGCTTTCCCCTTTTAAGCTGAATTCGAATTGATTGGCGCCGGTTTTGTAGGAGAGGTGAATTTCAGCGACCAACGCCCCTTTTTTAATGGCCAGGCGCCCTTCTTCCAGACCGGCATTGTCACCCTTGATGGTGACGGTTTCTTTGGTGTTGTTGCGGGTATTTTCGAGGACCATCCGGTTGCCGACGGCTATGGATACAAGATCCGCGTCATGCCGGCGCAGGTTCTCCGGGCCGGTTTCAATGATGAACCACAGCCAGGTTAAGAATTCATTCCCCAAGAATTTGTAGCGGTTATATGCGATGGCGATATCCAGCACCGGTTATTCCTCAGATCGATGTTTTCCCAGGCTTTGCAAAAGGTCACGTTCCCTGTCCGACAGTTCGGACGTCAAAACGGCCGCAGTGTAAGGGATCAGACGGGTCAACTGAAGGTTGAAAGATTTGACAAACAGCGTCTCCAAGGCTTCATTCATCGCTTTTAAATTGGTAAAGAACCACAATGAAGCGCTATTATAATCCCACACCAGATCATACACGTTCGGTACGGCCGGAATACGACGGCTGAGGGAGTTGATCACATTTTCTTTGATGGCCTTTTTCTCATTGGCGGATAAATATTGCCGTCCGGTGTCGGCAAGGTGTTTGGAGACATTCAGGGTATAATATTTTTGAACAAGTTTCGGTGGAATGGATTTTTTATCGATTCGCAGGGCAAACAGCATGTAAGTGCCGAAAACAAAGGAATAGCCCTCAAAATTCGGCGCATAAGGGGTTTCTACAGATGTCCAGCCGACAATGGATTCCGATCCCTCATCCTCGATTTTCGGAATTGCATGTTGTTTGAGCCCCTGGTAGACGGTCTCATGCACCGGTCCGTCCAGTTGACCTGAAACTTTATAGCGTGTGATGGAATTTCGTGATGACAGCAGACCCATAATGCTCGTTTTTTTTAAAATGTATTCAATGATTCGATACGCCGTGAAAATATTGTGGACATGCTATAGCGCGTTTGCCGGAGAGTTACAAGACGGAAAGCATGTTTTAAGTGTTCAGTGTTCAGGACATAGGCGTCCCTTAAATAAAGCTTACAAAATCATAGAATTATCAATCTCGTTCGAAAATCTGCTCACAGTGCCTCGTATAATTGTCCTTCCTGAACTCTGAACCCCTGAACACTGCACGCTTTTCAAATCAATTCTTTAACGAATTGATTTGAAAAGCGGCACACGACGGTTAATCTTCCCACGAAAATTCGGCAAACAAAGGGAAGTGGTCCGATATGTAAATATCATCAAACGTATCCTGAATAACCCGGCTGTGTTTTACCGTGAGGTTGCCTCGAAAGAGAATCCAGTCGATATGATCCCCATCCGTATGTCCGGTAAATCCATGGTGGGTCCCCGCAAACGGCTGCGAAAACGCATCCATGAAACAGGGTGCCTGGACAGCCGGTTGGCCGTCACCGTCGGTGAAAACATTGTAGCATGCGCTGAAGGGCGCGGCATTAAAGTCTCCCATGAGAACCACGGGGATATCGTCAGGAAGATGCGACAGACGATCTATAATCAGACGGGCGCTTTTCACCTGAACCGAAGCGTCGAAATCCAGATGTGTGTTGATGCATATCACCTGTCGATGGTCTTTTTTGAACATACCCATGGTGCACTGTCTCGGCCATAGACTTTTTAGATAACGACTCGGCACCGAGGGGGTCGGGCTCAAGAAAAAATGTTCATGATAGATGCAGGTCCAGTTTTTGTGATAAAAGATAACGTTATTTTGCCAAAAGGACGGCGAGGGGCTTCGTTTCCCGATGTAGTGATATTCTTTCAATATATTATCGAGAAAATCGACTTGAAAATCGTTGGCTTCCTGAAAACCGATAAAGTCCGTTTGATAAATATCAAAAAGCGCAGGAAAGCCTTTTTTTCGATGTTGCCAGTTGTTGGGGCCGTCATCAGCCAGCCCGAAACGCAAATTGAGTGTCAAAACAGAAAACATCGTATTTTTGATTTATTAAGTATCCGCTTCGATCAGCTTGAGATAACGCGCCATATCAAACCGAATATCGTTAAAGTTGCTGAATGTGACATCATAAAACGAAAGATTTAATTGTCGCTTTATGATATCAAAAATGGCGAGATAATTCAGGAGAATCCGTTTTTCCCACAACAGACCGATTTGGGAAGACAATTGTCGGATCGATTCCTTGCTCCCCTCGATTTCAAGGAAATCTCCGTAAGGCAGTGTGTCCAAACAAAGCAGCGTGTCTTCAACGACATAACTTTCACGCCATTTTTCGTACACCTGTTCGTTTTTAAATCCCAAAGATTTCAATATATGTTCCATGGTGTCAAAATCACTGACTTCGACTTCGAACTCTTGGAGCACTTTGAATTGGCTGTCTTTAACCGATGGTTCGGCTTTAAATGTCAGGGTCGCTTTTGTATCCTTTCGGAGCCTTAAAAGTGTTTTTTTTTGAATCAGCGTTTTTTCGGCATCTTCAAACCGGATGTTGGTTTCAAAGGATCGATTTTTAAAAGCGGCGCCAAGGCCGACAATGCGGGATCGAACGGCGTCTATGTTCGATAAGTAAAATTTGACTTCGGTTTCAAGAGAGTTCATAGTGAGTTCATCATGTACGCCGAAAACGACATTTTCGACAAAAGGCTCAAATCGGTAGATTGAAGATGCACGCAAATGTTGAAACATTTATATTAGAAATCGTGTTCGGTGTCAAATACTGGCCCGGATTAAGATTTTTCCCTTGACACGGTTATATTTCCCATTATATTTATGCGTTTTTATGCAAAGGAGAAAAGCAGGTGAAAAAGTATACATATAGCGCAAAAAGCTCGGACAATCCGGGACGTTGGTGTCTGGTGGATGCCGAGGGTGCGATTTTGGGCAGACTGGCCAGCACCGTAGCATCCCGACTGAGGGGGAAACACAACCCGCTCTTTACCCCCCATGCAGATACCGGTGATTGGGTTGTTGTCATCAACGCAGATAAGATTGTTCTCACCGGAAGAAAGTGGGACCAAAAAAATTATTACCGGTATAGCGGTTATATCGGGGGTCTGAAAACCATTACGGCAAAAAAACTGATGGAAAAAAGACCCGAAGATCTCGTCCGGTTTGCCGTCAAAGGCATGCTGCCGAAAAACAGGCTGGGCCGAAAGCTTTTTAAAAAATTGAAAGTGTATGCAGGAGACCGGCATCCCCATGAGGCGCAGCAGCCGGAGAGTCTTCAAGTTTAGTTAAACCACGTCATCTTTTATAATTATCGGGGAGTTGTATGGAGAAGGAAAACATATATTATTCAACCGGAAAACGCAAAACTTCCGTTGCCAGAACATGGCTCGTGCCGGGAAGCGGTGAAATTATTATCAACAATCAGCCCATCGACGAATATTTTACGGTTTTGTCCGCACAAGCTGCTGTGAAGCAGCCCCTTGTTTTGACCAATACCCTCGACGCGTTTAATGTAAAAACCACTGTTTCGGGCGGCGGTTTTTCAGCACAAGCCGGTGCGATTCGGCACGGCATTACAAAAGCACTGATGTTGGCGAATCCGGATTTGAGAAAAACCTTGAAAAAAGCCGGCTTTGTCCGCCGCGATGCCAGGGCCAAGGAAAGAAAAAAATACGGCCAAAAAGGTGCGCGGGCCCGTTTCCAGTTCTCGAAACGATAGCATTCTTTTCCCGACATTTCCGTCAATTTTTCCAAACAGGCACTCTTTTTTCAAGAAAGGCCCGGATGCCTTCCTGCGCGTCTTCACCAAGACAGTTCATGGCAATGGCATGGGTTGCATAATCGTACGCCGATGTTTCACTCAAATCGACCTGGCGGTAAAATGTCTGCTTGCCGAATGCCAGCGTCTGCCGGCTGTATTGTGCCATTTCCACGGCAAGATCCCTGGTCCGCCGGGAAAGATCTTCCAAAGGAACCACCTCATTCACCAGCCCGAATTTTTCCGCCTGCTCCGCCGAAAAGAATCGGCCCGTGAGCAGCATCTCCATGGCCCTTCTTCTTCCGACAACCCTGACCAGCGGAACCGCAGGGGTCGTGCAGAAAAGGCCGATCTTTACGCCGGGGGTGGCAAATTGAGCCCCGGCTTCTGCGACGGCAAGATCGCAGGCGGCGACAAGCTGGCATCCAGCGGCGGTTGCAATGCCGTGGACCTGGGCAATGACGGGCTGGGGAAGTTCGTGAAGAGACTGCATCATTCGGGCGCATACTGAAAACATCGTGTAAAAGTGCCGGATATCCAGGTCCGGTCCGACCATGTCTTTGAGGTTGTGGCCGGCACAAAATGCCGGGCCGTTTCCCCTGATAACAACAACACGAATATCCGGGTTCCGTTCAATTTGGCCAAGTTTATCGAGCATGTCGTTCATCACCTCAATCGAGAGCGCATTCCGGCTCTCCGGTCGATTCAATGTCAGCCATGCTACGGGTCCGTCCTTTTCAAGCAATACGGGTTCCATAAAGTATCCTCCAAGTCTCTGATGATATATTATAAGTACATTAAATCATAAAGAAGTGTTAAGTGCCTAAAGTTAAGGTATTCTATCAATTACAGTTATAAATGATTGCACTGAAAGCGCATTCCTCAACGTTAGATCACTTTAGATCACTTTTATCAGTTTTCCAGCATCGGACAAAGTGATTTTCTTCCACTTCAACAAAATCGATGGGGTTTGTCCGGCATTGTTTTTCAACCCACGGACACTTGTTTTGGTGTTTGCAGCCGTCGTAAACGGCATCTGAATCATAGCGTTGTTCAAGGGATAATGTTACATCCCATTTTTTGTTGGGATCGGGAACGGCCGATAACAAGGAATTGGTATAAGGATGATACGGATGATTAAAAATATCTTCCGATGACGCCGATTCCATAATCGACCCGTTGTACATGACGGAAATGGTGTCGCAAAGGTATCCCACAATATTGAGATCATGGGAGATAAAAAGATAGCTTAATCCCAGCCGATCCTGCAAGTCTTTCAGGAGATTGATGATCTGAGCCTGTATGGAAACATCCAGTGCAGAAACCGGTTCATCGCACACGATCAAGGACGGTTCAACGCTCAGGGCACGGGCGATGCCGATACGCTGGCGCTGACCGCCGCTGAATTCATGGGGATATCGATCCGCGCTGTCGTAAGACATGCCCACCATATTCAGAAGGTTCTCCAAGCGCTCTTTACGGGCCGATGCGCGTTTGACGCCTAAAAGTCGAATCCCTTCCTCGATGCATTGTCCGACGGTCATGCGGGGATTCAAAGATCCGAATGGATCCTGGAAAATGATTTGAACCTCTTTTCGAAACGGTTTCATCTCTTTTTCAGAAAACCGGCTGATATTTCGGCCCTCAAAAATGATTTTTCCTTCATCTGTCTCCAGCAGCTTCAAAATGAGACGGGCGACCGTAGATTTTCCACAACCGCTTTCTCCCACCAGGCCCATGGTTTTGCCCTGTTCGATGTCAAAACTCACGCCGTCAACGGCCTTTACCCATCCGACGGTATGTTGAAAAAAACCACGACGGATCGGAAAATATTTTTTCACGTTTTCCAATCGTAAAATGACAGAATTATGTTTATGGGTGGTTTCCATTTACTCGGAATGTTCTCTCTTTTCGTATAACACCGGGCAGCGGGCCATATGCCCGTGGCCGTAATCGCACATATCCGGATATTCTTTCCGGCAAGGTGAAATCGCATGGGGGCATCTGGGATGAAACGGACACCCTTTGGGTTTATACGCCGGGTTCGGGACGCTGCCGGGAATGCTGTAAAGCCGCTTTCCACGTTTTGACCGACCGGGAAGCGATGCCAGCAGCCCCTGGGTATAGGGGTGCCGGGGGAATCGGAATATTTGATCCGCATTCCCCTGTTCCGCAATTATCCCCGCATACATCACATAAATCCAATGGGCGATGGCCGAAACCACCCCCAGATCATGGGTAATATACAGAATCGCCATGGACCGTTTTTGTTGTATGGATCGCAACAGCTCGAGTATCTGGGCCTGGACCGTGACATCGAGTGCCGTGGTCGGTTCATCGGCGATCATGAGAGCCGGATCACACGAGAGGGCCATGGCGATCATGACCCGCTGTCTCTGACCGCCGCTGAGCTGGTGGGGATAGTCGTTGAGCCGCTGTTCCGGAGAGGGTATGCCCACATCGGAAAGGAGTTGAATCATATAGCGCTTTAAAGATTCCGCGTCCATGGGCTTGTGCGTGTAAACGGCTTCACCGATCTGGTTGCCGATGGTGAAAACAGGATTCAAGGAGGTGAGGGGTTCCTGGAAAACCATGGCGATTTGATTCCCCCGAATCTTTTGCATGGCCTTTTCATCGAGTTTTAAAAGATCTTGTCCGGAAAAGAAAATTTCTCCGCCCACGATTTCTCCGGGTGGAGAAGGAATGAGGCCCAAAATACTGAGTGAGGAGACGGTTTTTCCGCATCCGGATTCTCCCACGATACAAACGGTTTGTTTTTGACGCACCTCGTAACTGATGCCGTCCACCGCGCGGGCGCGTTCGCCGTCGCTTTGGAAATAAACCTTTAAATTTTCCACCTTAAGCAACGGAGTGCCATGGGGGTTGGGTTGTTTGTCCATAAATCGTTTAGTGTCTTTCCCTGAGTTTGGGGTTCAGGATATCCCTTAAGCCTTCCCCGAAAAGGTTAAAAGAGAGCACGACAATCAATATGGCAATCCCCGGTATGAAGGTCAGCCACGGCGCATCAAAAATGAAATTTTTCCCGTCTGAAAGGATATTGCCCCAGGTGGCATGGGGCGGTGGCACGCCGAATCCGAGAAAGCTCAGGCCGGCTTCGGTTAAAATGGCCGTCGCAATGCCGATGGTCGCCGAAACCAGCACCGGCGCGACGGCATTGGGCATGATATGCCGGAAAATAATTCTGAAGTTGCCGATACCCAGGGCCTTTGCCGCCGCCACGAAATCCTGTTCTCTCAAAGAAAGAAATTCGGCGCGGACAAACCGGGTGGTTCCCATCCAGCTGGTCAGACCGATGACGATCATAATGTTGTATATGCTTGCGGGAAGCAGGGCGACCACCGTTAAGATCAGAAAAAAGCTCGGAAAACAGAGCATGATATCCACGATTCGCATGATCAGCGTATCCACGGAAACCGCATTGCCCAAGAGGATTCCTTTCCAGACCGGCCGCGCTTTTTCCGGCAATTTGTCCCGGGCAGACAACAAGAAAACAATACTTGAAAGACATAGCAATAAAAGCGCGGTTCCGGCAGAGGCGGCGTTTATCCATATAAGACCGATTCCGCCGATCAAACATAAACAAAACAGAATATGAATGGTTTTAATGTGATGTTGTCCGAAATATCCGGCGATGCCGCCCATGAAAATACCGATAAAAACCGATATGCCCACCGCCACAAAACCGACGGTCAACGAAACCCATGCCCCTTGAAGCATTCTCGCAAAGACATCCCGTCCCAAATCATCCGTTCCCATCAGGTAGACATTCAAAACCGGAACCTGGTCCGGCCGCAGGGCTTTAAGATTCGGTTTGGACAACGGCGGGCGGAGCTTTTCCTCGAGACGAACCATGGCAGGATTGAACAGTGGTTTTGTCCCCGAGGTCAAAATAAGGCCCGTGACAGCGCAAAGAAAAAACAGCACAAAAATGAAAAACCCCAAAGCTGCCAGCCGGTTTTGTTTCAGCATGCGACCGAATGCCTGCAACCGGGTCCGCTTTGGCGCCAATGGGGCTTCGATATAATCGGATGCGTCGATGTGTTTTTCTGCGTGATTCATTACAGGCGTATCCTCGGGTCGACAACAAGATAGAGCAAATCTGAAACAAAGGTACCGGCCAGCACAAGCGCCGCCGAAACAAAATTGACTGTCAGAATCACCGGGTAATCTCTGGCCAAAATGGCTTCATAGGCCATTCGTCCCATTCCGGGCCACGAAAAAATCGTTTCGATGATCACCGAGCCGCCGATCAGACCGGGCAAAATAAGGCCGAACATGGTGACAAAGGGCAAAAGCGCATTTCGAAAAGCATGTTTATAGTGCACCTGATCCGGAGTAAGCCCTTTGGCCTTGGCGGTTCGGATATAATCCTGGCCTTCCACCTCGAGCATCTGGCTTCGAACATATCTCGACAAGATGGCAATACCGCCCGTGGCTCCCAGCACCGAAGGAAGAAGCAGGTGCCAGATGCGGTCCATAATCATATGGGCGATTGATGCGTTGGTGATGCCGAAGGTTTCCATACCGATCACCGGAACATGAAAGTGGTTGACGACAAAAATGATCAGTATGTAAGCAAAGAAAAATCCGGGAATTGAAATCAAAAGGTACGATAAAAATGTGGCTGTTCGGTCGTAAATCCCGCCCCTGTGAATCGCGGACCGGATGCCCACCGGAAAGGAAAGGGTCCAGGTGATAAGGGTTCCCACGATAAACAGGGGCAAACTGTTTAAAAAACGTTCCCATATCTTTAAAAGGACCGATTGATTGTCTTTCCAGGAAACGGTTTTTCCCGTAAAAAGGTCGCGGTAAAAATAGAGATACTGAACGTAAAGGGGTTTGTCCAGGTGAAATTCTTTTTGAAAACGCTCCAAAATTTCGGGAGTGAACTTGGGATTCATCGGATTCACCTGACTCGGTTTTCCCGGGGCCAGATGAATGATCAAAAATGAGACAATGGATACGAAAAAAAGCGTAATGGTTTTTTGAATGACACTTCGCCCGATAAATGATAGCATAATCTATCCTTTGTCCATAAAACTGGGAACTTGCGGAAGTTTTACCCATTGATTAAAATAGTAGGTGTAATCACCGGTTTTGGTGGGCGTTATTTTTTTATATTGGACGGCGCCGGAGGCATCGACCGTTTTTATAACGATGCGTTTGTCCAAAACAGCGGTCCATTTCCCCACATAAAGAAAGGTATACGGCTGCAGCTCGGCGATGATGGCGTGCAGTTTGTGACAGAGCTCAACCTGTCTATTATGGTTGTATTCCTGCCGGATCCTGATAATGAGATCATCGGCCTTTTTGTTTTTAAAACCCACAAAATTGAGCTGATACGGGTGGGTTTGGCTCGAATGCCATATTTGAAAAAGATCCGGTTCGATGTCCATCCCCCAGCCCAGAACCACCGCGTCAAAGTCGAGTTTATAGATGCGCTCCTGAAGGAACACGGACCACTCCAGAATATCGGTGCGGACATCGATGCCGATTTGTTTCCACGCATCCTGGGCAATGGCCAACACCGCCTTTCGAAGTTCATTGCCGTTGTTGGTAATCAGCGTAAATTCAAATGGTTTTCCGTTTTTTTCAAGATAGCCGGCCTTGTTTCGTTTCCATCCGGCCGCTGCCAAAAGCTTCAATGCGCCTTCAGGATCATAGGGCAGCGGTTTGATCTTGTGGTCATAATAGTCGGTCTGTTTGACAAAAGGGCCCGTGATCCGTTCTCCCTGGCCGTAAAGGACATATTTGATGATTTTGTTGACGTCAATGGCCATTCCAAGGGCCCGCCGCACCCGGGGATCGTCAAAGGGCTTGCGCCTTTCATTGTAGCCGATATAGGTATATCCGAAGGAGGTTCCGGAAAAGTGTTGAAATCTCGGATCCTTTTCCAGGCGCTTGACCTGATGGGGTTCGACACTGTAGCTGTCGAGGGTGCCGGCGTAAAATTCCATTTCCTGGGTTAAAGGATCGGGGATAATCCGATAGACATATTGGTGATAGTTCGGCGGCCCCTCCCAGTAATCGTGAAAACGATCCAGGATAATGTACTGATCCGACTTCCAGGTTTGAAATTTAAACGGACCGCACCCCACGGGATGCCGGTTAAATGCGCTTTGGCGAATGGAAAAGGTTTTCGGATCTTTTCCGAGACCTGCGGCTTCTTTTTTGAGGGCTTGTGAATCGAGCAGATGTTTCGGAAGAATTCCGATGCCCCAGGTTGAAAGGGCCGGAGAGTAGAGCCGCTTATAGATGATTTTAACGGTCAAAGGATCGATCACTTCAACGGTTTTTACCGGTTCGTAATTTGCGATGACCGGCGACAGGTTTTTCGGATTCATGATGGCTTCATAGGTAAACTTAACATCTTCGGCACCCACTGGATAACCGTCATGAAATTTCACGCCCGGCCTTAGATGAAACAACAAAATGGGGTTGTGTTCGGTGGCCGGCATCAGTTCTTTTGCAAACACCGCCCATTGTTTTTCGGAAAGACGGGCATCGCATGTCAAGTAGTCTCTCCCGTTAAAGGATTCAAAGTACTTTTTTCCCACCAGACGGGTGAGATTTTGAAAAAGATGCTGATCCACCTGGTTTAAAACGAGCTTGATCCTGGCCGGCGCCGTCACCTTGAACCGGATTGTCTTTGGTCGGCCGCCGGCAGACTTTTTGATTGATTTTTCGACCGTATATGTTCGAGGCGGGATTACGGAAATATTCGTAATCCGCTTCAGAGAAGCCGTAAGATCCGGGTCCACAGTTGTCGATGTTTTTTGAGCGCGTTTGATTAGCTTTGCCAGAGAAGCACCATCGACGATGCCCAATTTCGGTATGCGGGCGGACGGGTTGACATAAAAGAACGCTTGTTCAAAGATTTCCCATGACTTGGCCACCCGGCCCCTGAAGCGAAGATCCTTGTCCCGGTCGATGAGGCCTTCGAACACCAGGCCGTTAATGGTGCCGCTGGAAGAATCTGCCGCAAGGACGGGGTTTAAAAGACTGGCATCGCCGATGGATCCGGTAATATATTCGGTGAGGCGCGCAGGGTTGCCTTTTGTTTGCTCTTCGTATGTCGGCTCCCAGAAATAAGACTGCAGCAAAACGATAATCAGCAGGATGGGTGCAAAAATGAAAAAGCGTTTGACGCTCATGGAAGGTTTGCCATAAGTGAATGTTTTTAAAAGATAAACACAAGTTGTCCCTAACCATATGAGATTCGTGTTTTTGAGTCAAGCGAAAAGCGCGCGACCGCATCATGAATCGAATCGAGAATTTTGTCGACATTTAAATAAATCCACCACTTGACTAATTCAATCGATTGATTAATATTGTTAGGTTAGAAAGGAAAAATAAATATGGTTGTCGACGAAAAAACGACATCACCAAAAGAAAGTTATAGTTCCAATGCTCACGGTCGTCTTCTCGAAGCCGGCGTGGATATCTTTGGAAAACATGGGTTTGACGCAGCCACCACGCGGATGATCGCTAAAAAAGCCGGTGTCAACATTGCTGCCATACCTTATTATTTCAAAGGGAAAGAGGGGTTGTATCATGCCGTCGTAGCCTATGTTGCCGGCAAGCTCGAGTCTCAGGTAAAATCAACCTTGTATGAAATAGAGGGGCGAGTTGGAGAAGGAAATTTGGATCACAAAGAAGCGCTTTCACTGCTGGAAAAACTTCTGGAAAAAATGATTAACTTTATGGTGGGCTCAGCCGAAGCTCCCCGCTTTGCGAGAATCGTTCTGCGGGAGCAGCTTTATCCGTCTTCGGCGTATGATATTATATTCAACCGTATCATGGCACCCATTATCAATGCGACTGCCCAAATGGTCGCAACTGCCACGGACACGCCGCTCTCCCGAATGGTAAGCCTTCGCGCGTTGACCTTAATCGGGCAAGTCATTGTGTTTCGGGTGGCCCGTGAAACGATGGTTCGGGCTTTGGGTCTTAAAGGATACAGTCCCGAAGAAACCGCAGAGATTCGCGATGTGATTTTGGAACAAACACGAACCACCATTGAGGCAATGTCTCATTCGAATGGAAAAAAATAGAAAGGTAGAGCGTCAGCGCAATGAAACGATTATTCAGGATTATTCTTTTAGTGGTTTTGGTTTCGATCGCAGTTCTGGGCGTTCGATGGTTTATAAATACAAATGAGAAAGGGTCCGGCACCGAACTCAAGATTTACGGAAATATCGATATCCGAAAAGCCGATCTTGCCTTTAACGAACAGGAGCGCATTGCCGGGGTGTTGGTGGAGGAAGGCGACCGGGTTTCAAAAGGCCAGGTGCTGGCGATACTGCAAACCCATCGTTTGGAGGCTCAGATTAAAGTAGCCGAGGCGCAAATCGCGGCCCAGCAGGAAGTGGTGAAACGGCTGGAGGCGGGAACCCGTCCTCAGGAAATCGCCCAGGCAAGGGCTGAAATGGCTGCGGCGAAAGCCAAGGTCCATAATTCTATGCTGAATTTCGAGCGCATCAGCCAAACATCCGGGGCCGGCGCCACAAGCCAGGAATCCCTGGACAATGCACGGGCCCAGTTTGATGTTGACAAGGCCCAGCTCAAGGTTAAAGAAAAGGCCCTGAATCTGGCCATAGAAGGCCCTCGAAAAGAAGATATCGCAGCGGCAAAAAACACCCTGGAGGCGCTCAAGGCATCCCTTTCGCTGTTAAAGATACGGCTTGGGGAAATGACGCTGATATCACCGGCACCGGGGGTTATTCAGAACCGTATTTTAGAACCCGGAGAAATCGCCACTCCAAACCGGCCGGTTGTCACACTGGCGTTAACCGACCCCAAGTGGGTGCGGGCCTATGTGCCGGAGCCGGATCTCGGCCGGATCCATCTCGGCATGAAGGCCTCGGTCTTGAGCGATTCCTTCCCGGATCAACGATTCAAAGGCTGGATCGGCTTTATTTCTCCGGTGGCCGAATTTACCCCGAAAACCGTGGAGACCGAGGATCTTCGAACAAAACTGGTGTATGAAGTCAGGGTTTTTGTCCATGATTTAAAAGACCAGCTCCGACTCGGAATGCCGGTTACGGTGCTCGTGGATCTCACGGCTTCGGCCGGTGTACCCAAGGCCGGCAAGGGGTTACCGAAAAAAACCGCCAAACCGGTTAAAGGATAGCCGGCGATATGGATGATCGGTTTCACACGCAGCGCGCGGCTGCAACGGATGTGTTGCTGGCGGTCCGGAATCTGGAGAAGACGTTTGCCGCCAAAAAAGGGCCTGCGGTTCAGGCCCTGCGGGATGTATCGCTCGATGCCCTCCGCGGGCAGGTCACCGGACTTGTTGGCGCAGACGGGGCCGGTAAAACCACCCTGATCCGTACGGCCGCCGGCCTGATCGTTCCCACGGCAGGCAGTGTCACCGTCCTGGGCCTCGACAGCGTGATCGATACCATCAAGATTCAGAGCCGCGTTGGTTATATGCCCCAGAAATTCGGGCTGTACCAGGATCTGACCGTAAAAGAAAACATGGATCTTTATGCCGATCTTCAAGGGGTGCCGTTTTCAGATCGAAAATCCCGCTATCACAGGCTGCTTCAGATGACCGGCCTTGAACCGTTTACCCGGCGCATGGCCGGTGCGCTTTCCGGCGGAATGAAACAGAAACTGGGGCTGGCCTGTTCACTGATCAAATCACCGGAGATGCTGCTGCTGGACGAGCCCACCGTGGGCGTAGATCCGGTCTCGCGCCGCGAGCTTTGGAAAATCGTTTACGAACTGGTGGAAAAAGACGGCATCGGGGTCCTGCTCTCGACCGCCTATCTGGACGAGGCCGAGCGATGCGATCACGTGGTGGTGCTCCATGAAGGAGAGAAACTTGCCGAAGGAACACCCGAAGAATTCAAAAAACGGGTGGGACAAAACGTTGCGCTCGTTGAACCGGCACCGGGCATCAAGGCTCGCCAAATACACACGTATCTGGTGGGAAAGCCGCATATTGTCGATGCGACCATACGATCCGGGAGGGTGCGTGCGGTGACCGATGATTACGGCACCCGGGCCGTAACCGATGCTCTGCCGGAAAAATGGCCGGCAGCCGTCAAAAGCACCCCGCCGACTTTTGAAGATGCCTTTATGACCCTGATTCCCCACAAAGAAAGCCGCTTTCAAATCAATGCTATCGATGAAGCCTCCGAGAATACTATTCAAAAGGAAGAAGTGGTGGTGCAAACCAGGGATTTGAAAAAAGCTTTCGGCGATTTCGAAGCGGTCAAAGGCCTCACTTTCAGGGTCCGGCGCGGCGAGATTTTCGGTCTGCTCGGTCCCAACGGCGCCGGGAAAAGCACCACCTTCCGGATGCTCTGCGGGTTGCTGAGCGTCAGTGCCGGCGATATCAGTGTGGCCGGATATGATTTGCGGCATTCGCCGTCCAGAGCCCGCTCGCGTTTAGGATACATGGCCCAGCAGTTCTCCCTGTACGGTCAGCTCAACGTACGGGAAAATCTGAATTTTTTCGGAAGGGCCTACGGTCTCAGCGGGAACCGGCTGCGGGAACGAATGGAATGGGCGTTTGAGGAATTCGGGCTCGACAAGTGGCGGGAAAAGGCCGCCGCGGGACTGCCGGGGGGGTACAAACAGCGCCTGGCCATGGCTGCCTCGCTGTTGCACGAGCCGGAAATCCTCTTTTTAGACGAACCCACGTCCGGTGTGGATCCTTTGGCGCGCCGCGAGTTCTGGCTCAGGATAAACGGTTTTGCCGAACAGGGGGTGACCGTGGTCGTGACCACCCATTTTATGGAAGAGTCCGAATACTGCGACCGGATGTTGATCATGTCCCTGGGCGAAAGCCTTGCGAAAGGCACGCCCTCTGAAATCCGGGCGCTGGCCCGTACCAAAGAAAATCCGGATCCCACCATTGAAGATGCGTTTATCGCCCTTGCCGAAGGGACCGTAGCACCTTCCGGCGAAGGAAATAGAATGGAAAACAGCAAAGGGGGAAAATGACGCCCAAGGCCCTTTTCTTTATGCGCATGCGGGGGATTCTCCGCAAAGAAGTGCTCCAGATTCTGCGGGATCCCAGCAGTATCGCCCTGGCCATTGTGCTGCCTTTGGTGCTGCTTTTTATTTTTGGATACGGGGTCACCCTGGATGCCGACAACGTTCCCATGGCCGTTGTGCTCAGCGACAATGGTCCGGCAGCCCGGGAGGTGGCTGCCAGATTCGATCAGTCACCCTATTTCAAAACCCTTCATCTGACATCCATGACCAAAGCCGTGGCACTGTTGAATCAACGGCGCGTCGACGGTATTGTTCACCTGCAAAGCGATTTTGCTGCCAGATTGGATACGTCGAAACCCGCGCCGGTTCAGGTGATTGTCAACGGCATCGATGCCAACCGAGCCCGGCTGATTCAAGGATATGCCCGCGGAGTGCTTGAAAAATGGATGGAGCTGCGCCGTGCCCGGGGCGAATCTGTGGCCGCCCCTGCCGTGAACATATCCCAGCGGATCTGGTTCAATGAGTCCGCCGTGAGCCGAAATTTTCTGGTGCCGGGTCTCATCACCCTGATCATGACCCTCATCGGAATTCTGCTGACGGCATTGGTGGTTGCCCGGGAATGGGAGCGTGGGACCATGGAAGCTATTCTGGTCACGCCCATTCGGCGGATCGATCTTCTGCTGGGAAAGGTGCTTCCCTATTTTATCCTGGGCATGATGGGTATGGGGTTGTCCGTGTGGGTCGGCGTCACGCTTTTTCATGTGCCCTTTCGCGGATCCATCTGGGTGCTTTTTGTATTAAGCGCACTGTTTATGCTGGCTTCGTCCGGTTTCGGACTGTTGATATCCTCGGCCATTCGCGTACAATTTGTGGCCGCACAAATTTCGATTCTGGCGGGATTTTTACCCGCTCTCTTTCTTTCGGGCCTTATTTTCGACCTGGGAAGCACGCCCCTTGTCATTCGGATCGTGAGCCACGTGGTGCCGGCGCGGTATTTCGTGGATATCAGCCATACCCTTTTCATGGCCGGTGACGTCTGGCCGGTGCTGCTGCCCAATGCCCTGGCTCTTTTGGGTATGGCGGTTATATTTATCAGTCTCGCTTTTCGAAAAATCACCAAGCGTCTGGAGGCGTAATGGATTTTCTGCGTCGTATCATCGCATTGACAATGAAAGAATTCATCATGATCTTAAAGGATCCCAAAAGCCGCTTTGTGGTTATCGGCCCGCCCTTGATCCAGTTTTTCGTGTTCGGATATGCGGCAACCTATGATCTTAAAAACGTCAGCTATGCCGTATTCGACGAATCGCGAACCCCCGAGTCCCGACAGCTTTTGTCCCGATTCGAAGGATCAGAAAATTTCGAGCTGATAAGGACCCTTTTGACCGAAAAAGAGATCGCCTTTATGATCAACCGTGAAAAAGTCCGGCTGGTCATCCACATCGGGCCCGAGTTCAGCCGTGATCTTCACAACGGCCGGCCGGCGACACTCCAGGTGATCGTGGACGGCCGCAATTCCAATGTGGCCCTGATCGCTTTGGGGTATATCGGAGCTATCGTCGAAAAGTTCAACCGGGATCTTGTTAAAGAAGGCGTGGTCGGGATGGGCGGACCCGGCGTGGTGCTGGTGGATCGCGCCTGGTTCAATGCCAACCTCCAGAGCAGATGGTTCATTGTATCGGCGTTGGGCGGCATCATCAGCATGGTGGTGGTCATGATTTTGACCAGCCTTTCCGTGGCCAGGGAGCGCGAATTCGGCACTTTCGATCAGCTCTTGGTCGCGCCGTTCAATCCCGGAGAAATTCTTGTGGGCAAATCCCTGCCCGGTATGTTCTTTGGCATCATGGACGCACTGATATTCGCGGCAGGCGCGGTTTACTGGTTCGGCGTGCCGTTCCGCGGCAGCGTCGGGACCCTTGTTTTGGCCCTCGGGTGTTTTATCCTTACCATCGTGGGCGTCGGTCTTCTGGTATCGTCTCTCTCCATGACCATGCAGCAGGCCCTTCTCGGCTCCTTTGTCTTTATGATGCCGTCGGTCGTTCTTTCCGGGTTCGCCACGCCCATCGAGAATATGCCCCACTGGCTTCAGGTCGGAACCTTGCTCAATCCCTTGCGGCACATCATCACCGCCCTGCGCAATATATTCCTTGAAGGCGCCGGTGTCAGCATGGTTTGGTCCCAGCTCTGGCCGCTATTGCTGATGGCCGCTTTTACGCTGCCCCTGGCGGGCTGGATGTTCCGGCACCGGTCCCAGTGAAAAAGGCCATGTCTTTCAGGTAAAAATGGCGGAATCTATTATCGTCATATTTTAAACCGCTTAGTAGGGCAAATTGAAATCTCCCTGCTGTCCGAAAGCGTCCACCTTGCCGTCCAGCAGCCTGACGTAATATTCATCGGTGTAGAACATACCCGAATTGCTACGGTACTTAAGATACTCCACATGCCTGCTGGCGCTGGTAATGTCCGGAGACCCAACCGTCTGGATGACTTCTTGCTTGGTCATGCCGAGTTTCAGATGGTTCATTCTTTGGAACGATCCTGCACAGGCAACAAGGAAACCAACAGATACAAGTAGGCCGATAATTCGAAAAGGTTTCATTTTAACCCTCCTGAAATGAGTATTAGCCGAGCCCGGTCAATAAAATGGTGAATATTTAGATCCGAAGGTTGAAATATATTTATAACAATAAGCATCAAAGTTCGGACTGCAAATCGTAAGTCCGGTGATGGTGTTCGGCGACCGCGCGGCGAAGTGCCAACAATCCTTTGACCGGAAAATAGTCTTTCTGAAACGCATTGCGCTTGAGTTCATCGACGATGATATCAGGCACCGGAAAGGGCGACTGCCCACGCCCCATCTTACAAACGTCTACTCCCTGTCTGCTCAGCCGATTCGATCGCCCGTTGATCGCCAAAGTCGCGGATGGTAGTTGATTCCTGCCCGTCACGTTATTTTTTCAGATAAAATCCTAAATCATTTTCGTATAATCTCGGTTCAATACAATTCGCCCCCACCATGCGATTTCTGATCCATATGACCTTGAATATTCTGCGGATTTCCGACCTCATCGGATTGTCGAGCTTAAATGCCACGTCCAGTGTATCATTGATCGAAATTTTGTGGGGTTTCAGACTTTCAAAGCGGAGGCCTTTCATTGAAAGTTCCCTGATAATTATCTCTCCTTTTTCTCCCTGACCTTGAACAATGTATTCACCCGCCAGGCTGACGCTTTTTCGGTAATACTTTCGAAATTCGAGGATGAACTCGAGAATTTCGCCACATTTACATTCGATCTTCAGATTTTTTTGAGAGCCATTGAAACTGATTGTATCTATATTTTTCTCAAACCCGCAATGGGGGCAGACTATGGTCACGTGACCGGTATCGTCCACATAAATTTTTTTCATTGATTATCCTCTTTTTCCATATCACAAATGATGAATTTCAAGTCATGGGTTTAAATATCGCATTTTCTGCTTATTTCTGGATCGGCATCACTTATGTTTGTAAATAAGTTCCCAAATCATGTTCGATTGATTTTGGATCGAAAAACTGTCCCCCGACATTGCGATCGATGATCCATTTTATTTTCACGGGGGTACTTATTTTTGTTTTCATTGGATTGTCTAATGCAAATTTTATTTCAACTTTATCTTCTCTGGAAATATAATGCGGATGGAGACTTTCAAACCGGATTCCGCCTAGAGATATATCTTCAACGATGATTTCTCCTTTTTCCGTTTTTCCCTGGACAAAGTATTCACCGGGAAGCCGGACTTTCTTACGAAAATGCTTTCGAAATTCCAACGTGATCCGAAAAACTTCTCCACACCGGCATTTGGCCTTTAGTCTTTTATGTGTTTCCTTGAAGTTCGCGACATCTAAATTTTTCTCAAATCCGCAATGGGGGCAGGATATCGTCGCTTGATTGGAATCGTCTGCATACACTTTTTGCATCATTTTCATAAGTCTCCAAATTGTTAAATCACGATAACATAATCATATGAAGTTTGAAACGCGCAAAACAATTTTTCCGATGTGATGGCCGCTTTCCATGAGCCGGTGGGCTTCGGGAGCATCCGAAAAGGGGAAAACCGCGAAGATTTGGGGCCGGATTTCTCCGCTCTCGATGAACGGCCATATCACGGACTTGAGGTTTCCGGCAATGGCCGCCTTTGCTTTGGCCGACATCGGCCGCAAGGCGGAGCCGGTCAAAACCAGGCGTTTGAAAAGCACATGACCCAGGTCGATTTCAACCTTTGCCCCTTTTACAAAGTTGATGCTGACCACCCGTCCGTCTCTGGCCGCCAGATCCAGGTTCCGGCCGGTATAGTCGCCGCCGACCATGTCGAGAATTACATCCACGCCATACCCTTTTGTGGCCCCTCGAATTTCCTGGACAAAATCCTTCTTTGTGTACAAAACCGACAGATCGGCTCCCATCGCCTCGCATGCCCGGCATTTTTCCGGCGTGCCTGCGGTGGCTGCAACCCACGCCCCCATGGATTTGGCCATCTGGATGGCGGTCGTCCCGATGCCGCTGCTCCCGCCGTGCACCAAAAACCGCTCGCCGCTTTTGAGACCGGCGCGGTCGAACACGTTGCTCCACACGGTAAAAAAAGTCTCCGGCAGGGCTGCGGCCGCTTCCATGTCGAGACCCGCCGGCACCGGCAGGCACTGGCCCTGGGGTACGGCAACATACTCCGCGTATCCCCCGCCATTGGTCAGGGCACAGACAGCATCGCCGAGTTTCCATACCGCGGCGTCCTTCCCCAAAGCCACAATTTGGCCGGCCACCTCAAGCCCGAGGATGGGGGATGCATCCGGCGGCGGCGGGTACCTTCCTTGCCGCTGCATGAGATCCGGCCGGTTTATGCCTGCGGCCGCCACCCGTATCAACACCTCGCCCGGACCTGGTTCGGGCCTTGGACCTTCCGCCACCACCAAAACCTCGGGCCCGCCACTTTCCGACGTATCGATATAGCGCATAGAACCACCTCTTCAAGTCAGGCAAAATACCTTACTGGGAAGTATCCTGCAACTTGCTGCGGGATACACTTCAATTCACCAGTCGTTGGAAATCAAAAAAGAAAGCATTTAGATAATTTTTGTTTGAAACTAGCATGGTTGATCCCATTTTGTCATGTTGTTTATACAACGTCAGAGTTTAGCTGTTTACTGAAAGAATAATGTGTCTTGGCCTTATACGGCAACATGTTTAATATCCTGATAAGCCGTTTCATCAAGCTGACTGATCTCCCAGTTATTTTGCAAATTTAACCAAAACTGAGGGCTGCCTCCCAAAGCCTTGGAAAGCTTCATTGCCATTTCTGCACTAATGCCTCTTTTACCACGGCATATTTCATTAATAGTTTTCGGTAACACCCCGATATGTTTTGCAAGCGCCGATTGAGTGAGACTCATCTCGTCAAGCTCATCTTTTAAAACTGTACCGGGATGGATAGGAGTATAATGTGTCTGATTCATTTTTATAGCGCCTTTATTTAATGGTAGTCGACAATCTCGACATCCATCGCGTTTTCTTCTTCCGATTTAAAACAAATCCGGTATCGGTCATTTATTCGCAGGCCGTGTTGACCTTGTCTTTTTCCTTTCAGTTTTTCAAAACGATTTCCCCGTATTTCCTGTAAATCTTGCATTGACGTTACAGCGCCCAAACGGGCAAGTTTTAATTGGGCGTTCCAATGCAACTCCTTCGGAAGCGTCCTAAGAGCCGCCTTGGTGACACTGCCATAATTTATATCCTGGGTTCCTTTGGTTTTGAAATTTCAAATAGCCATTTTGTGTTTGAAAGAAAATTATACCTTTTATACCGGAATCCGGTATAATGGTCAATGGGTATTTTATGAAAAGTTAAAGGGTAATATTAAG
>CAZQAF010000013.1:60413-61698 GCA_964591175.1 uncultured Desulfobacteraceae bacterium
AATCCGGTATAATGGTCAATGGGTATTTTATGAAAAGTTAAAGGGTAATATTAAGGCGTATAGGATTTTATTCAACATATATGCCAAATTCTGTTTTGTGGGTATGCGAAAGAAAAGACCCTTATATGATGGGGAATTGTGATAATAGCGTCGAAATATGCAGATAATTATAGATGGTAGATAGGACTAAGAATGCACAAAAAACTGTGCGTGAGTGCACAGCTTTTTGTGCATAATAACCAATGGAGAAGGTGTTTTGTTGATCATATCTGAAAATCGACGTTGTTGTGTTGCTTATAAATGTCGGACTTATTCTCATTTCCGCCGTTATTATCATTTTGTCAGTTTCCATAAAGTGAAATTCTGACAAATATATCACATCGTTTTTTTGACGACACACCCTGCACCTTCGTTTTAACGCCAATGTTTAGCCGTTCGGCTGTGAAATGAATGGTTTTTCCTTCATCTCATGGTTGTTTATTTTCAACAATTTGACGGTTCATCCGCTGTTTTCCTTTTTACAAAGTGTATGAAAATTCATTCATTTGACCGGTTTGTATTCAAATTTTTATTCGGATCATTAGATTGTTTTTATAATAAAAACAGTCAAGTAATTCTGTTTCACGGGGTTGGCACATCAATTGCTTTTAATGAATTGACATGGTTTAAACCCTTTGAGTGATATTTTTATGAACTCTGGATGGTAAACAGTAAATGCTTAAAATAAGGAGATATGAAAAACATGAAGGCTATCACCTGCTTTTCTGCCCTCCTGTTTCTCCTGGCCATGGCACCATACGTATCGCAGCATGCCTATGCCGGTGAAGTCAAGTTGGGTGATCAGGTAACCACCGTAAGACCCGGTAAAATAACTAAGCTCTGCCCGTTTCCCGGTTGTGAGAAAGGCCAGCATATTGCGCGTATACCCAAAGGAACCGTTTTGAAGGTAGAAGGCATGATGAAGGTCAGGTATGGAAATTCAACGGCAAAGTGGGTTGAGACGACGTATAAAGAAAAAAGAGGATGGATAAGCATCTATGATACGAAAAAAAAATAGATAATGTCCATTGCTTATTCATCTCGCGATCCTTTCTCAAAGCCTCGTAGAATCGTTTGTCCTGAACCAGATGGCCTTTGCCCTCGGAAATATCGTAGGTTATCACTAAACAATCATTGTGAAAGATCCTTATTGTGCTGCCTTTGACCCGTAATATGATCTGATTCCCGACAAGATCATGCGCAACAACATAGCTGTTGCCTTCAAATCGAACGGTGCAGTCTTTGT
>CAZQAF010000014.1:0-59061 GCA_964591175.1 uncultured Desulfobacteraceae bacterium
AGGAATACATGGAGTATTTTGAGGATTAAAATTTGAGCCAGACGCAGAAATTGGGCAAAAAGGGGCGTTTTGCAAAGGTCTCAAAATCATGGTCTTTTATATGGACTATTATGTTTCTATCATTAACCATTTGATAATTACTCTCATTAATTTTTTGCACCTAGGATGAACGTTTTTTCATCCACGCTGCAACCGAACCCAATAAATGTTCGAAGTCAAGGAGTTGAGATAAATGACACAAAACACTTCAGAAGAAAAAGAAAGAGATTTAAACCGTGCAGACATGGCCGTAATTCGTGAGGACATTCTCCAAAGTTTCCCAAGGCTTTTCGGGACCAAAACCGTAAACGGCCGGAAAGTCAATGTGGAAAAGGAGATTGCCGTGTTCGCCCAGGAGCTGCATCCCAAAATCGCCGAAGCCCTTACCGCGCGCCGTAAGCTGTTGAATTCTCGTGCGCCGGTGCGGGAGAAATATGCCTGGCCGAAGTGGGACGACATGTTTGAGGACCCCGTAACAGAGAAATCCTGGACGTATCGCGAGATCATCCAGGGTTTGATTGACAACTTTCTCGGCCGGGACAGCGAGCAGTGTTGGCGGCTTAACGACGAAGTGGCCATCCCGGAAGATGCCCATCCGTTGAAAAATCCCGGCCTGGAACTCACCGGGCCGTGGCATCCGCTGGACATGGCCTTCAATGCGTTGAATAGCCCCGCGCCCATGAATATGCCGGACTTTGAAGATGCCTCGCCGTCCCATTTCCGGCATTACGGCTCGCCCGAAAATCAGCCCATAAAGATTTTCGCGGCCCTGGAGAACGCAAAGGAAATCTTCGAAGGTGCCTGGGACGACCGCGCCTATGAGGTAAAAAAGAAAGGCAAAACGCGGCAGTACAGGATCAAAGAATCTTCGGCCGAGTGGCCGGTTCGGTTTGCCCGGCCGCCAAGCATCCATGTGCAGTATGAATACATAACGGTCCAGGGACAACCCGTGCATGGCATAATTCCCATCACCCTCATCTGGGCGCTCAACAACTACGACGCCCTCACACAGGCAGGTACCGGCCTATACTACTACATCCCAAAGATGCAGACCCCCCAGGAAGCGCTCATTGTGGAAAAACTCCTGGTACGGTTGGAAAGCTTAATTGGCCTTACGCCCGGCACCATCAAGATCAAAATGCTTTATGAGGAAGGAAACGGGGGCCGCTTTTTGCCCGTGATCGCCTGGGTTTTTCGACGCAGGCTTCTTGGAACCAACGTCGGCCGGTGGGATTATCTGGCCAGCCTCATCGAGATGTGGAAGGACGATCCCCAGGGCGTCTTTCCGGATCCGCAGTCCATCGGCATGGCCGCACCGAACATGATCGCCTATCAGCGGTATAACGCGCTCATGATACTCATGGCCGGCATGAAGAACGGCGAGTTCAGCCACGGTGGACCCATCGGCGGGATGGCGGCGGTAATGATTTACCAATCCGCCGATCCCTACGGCAGATCGCAGTATAACCCGCTGGCCCTGCGTGCGATGGCCGTCGACAAGATACGAGAGCGTCTGCTGGGTCTCATCTTTGTGTCCGAGGAGCTGCCCGCGGGTCGGCAGCCCACACTGGAAGAGATCCTTGGCGGAGCGGTGAAGGGACGGCTTTACGATGCCTACCGGCAAAGTTGGGTGGCCAGCCCCGAACCGTCCTACGTCGCGGCCGGCAATACACCTTTGCAGGTGCCCTTGACAGAGCTCCAGGCGATTCTCGATGCACCGGTAGAAGAAGTAGCCGTAAAAGACAAACCCGTGCCCACGGTCGCCAGTGGTCTCGTGGAAGCGGAGCAGCAGCTGTTGCAAACGTGCGGCTTGCTGAACTCCCAAGGCAAGATCACGCCCCAGGTCGTCACCGAAGACATGTTCAGCACGCCGGAAAAGCTCTTTTCGCAAGAGCTCTGGGACAGCATCTACGGTGTGCCCCAAGGTGAGATCACCATCGAGCGCATCCAGCACGCCTTCTATATGGCAGCGAACTACGGCTTCCAGATTTTAAACGGCAACTTCGCAGCCGCCATCGACGACTACGAGCTTTCGCTGCGTTTCATGAATGACCTCGCGACCTACCGGATCGATGTGTCCTGGCTGTGGGCCGTCCTGAATCATCAGGCCGTCATCACCAAAGACGGCTACCTGAAACGGCCCGCGCTCACCGAGGACGGGCTCACGCCGGCTGAGGACGCCTTCGAGGTCAAAGCCGGAACACGTTTCACCAAGGAGGTGTTTCAGAAGCTGTGGAACTATCACAACGAATGGACATCGGCGTTCTTCGCGGAGTTGGAGCGTCTCGGTAATCCCGGACGCTTTGATCAGGCCAAAGCGCCTGTCATTATGGAGATCCTGAAGCGTCAGTTGCTGTCGCCCCGTTATATTCAGCACAGCGCCCGCGTGCTCTTTATGTTGGCCCCGGCGAACGATCAGGAGCGCGGGCAGCTTCTCGATGCGATTTTCACCCTCTCCCGCGAAGAAGTCGTCCAGCGCGTTCAGGAAGGCACGCTGAAAAAGTCCGCGCTGGATGCTCACGATTATGTCTATGACATTTTCCCGGTGGTTGAAGGAGAATAGCGATGGACATTCGGATCTTATGTTTTTCCGGTGTCGGATCGAGTCAATCTTATTATTGACAATTAAAAAGGGCTTTCAGCTTTTGATGGCTGTAAGCCCTTTCTTGTCATGGTCGGCACGATTGGATTTGAACCAACGACCTCTACCGTGTCAATCTGCTCAAGCGGTTTTTACGGCTTTTTCTCCTGTTATCTAATCTTGTTTTTGTCTTTATATTATCAATGTGTTATTAGGTTGTTGATTATTTCTGTTTTATCGTTTTTTACTCTGTATTTTGGTATTATGGTCGCAAAATGGTAGCAAGCAAATAACAGTCAACCCTTCGATATTCTTAGTTTCCGGGGATGGGGTGAGCTCCCCGAGAGGCGGTTTTCCTTGACTGCTTTCCCCGGATACCTCAATCAGGACGCTACAGGAGGCGTATTTGATGACAGGAGAAATGCAATATATAATATTATTTTTTTGCTTGAAAATTTAGGCAGTAATAGAAGATATGGTATCCACACCTGCAATTACTGAAAGGTGAGGTTTTTGATCGAAATCCGACTTGGAATACCTTGCCAAAATACCAACCTGATGCCAATTCTTTTTTATGCATATATCATCAAAACGAAAAGAGCAACCCCCCCCAAAATAGATTTGCCCTTATTGAAAAAAGATATCCCAAATATTTCAGATCTATAATACTTATGGAATCATAACGTCTATACTAAAAAATGAGCATTAAAAATAGAAAAGTGGTACACCAGTGCATGATTTAGCCGACACCTGTAAACAATAATTCATGGTTTTATGGAGTAGACTAAGGCAACTTTGCAATCATTTCTCCAAGCTCTTCCTTAGTAAACGCCTTGAGCGTCTTCGTTCTGGTGTTCCCTTGAGCACCTAACCCCAGGAGATAGGTCATATAAACCTCATCATTTGGAGCTTCGCCAATGGAAATATAGTCATATTCACCCATTGTCGCATAGAAACCTATCAACTTACCTCCAATCGATTTAGCAGTTTTAATGCCTTCTTCGATACGTTCAGGTGCGTCTTTAATGCTCTTTATTCCCTGTTCTGTCAAATTGAACAGTGTAATATAGATAGGCATGAACCCCTCACCTCCTTTTTTAGAAAATGACCGGTGCACCACTATTTGTTTACAATACTTACAGGCCAAATTAATTTGTAATGCCAAGGCTACTTTTGAGGAGATTTTCCTTAGAGAAAATTCCTGAATGTAGACGAAATAATTGGAGCGGCAAATCGTTAGATAATGAGAAACTAATTGATAATGAGGTCAGTAGAATAAGAAGTGTTGCACAATAGAAATCGAATACAGAGAGAGGTTAGGTTTCGGGAGAGGTCTATTTCAAAACACTATTTTAAAATGTTGATTTTGTCAATAAAATAAAAATTTTAAATGGTTATATCTCTTTGTGGTGTTAAGTGATGAGATAAATCGAATTAAATAGGAAAGTTGATAGATTCATTAAACTGAATTTTACTAAATCAAACTTGTGATTACTTGCCAAGACCGCAGGTCCAAGCATCTTAATTTTTAGTACATATATCGCATTTTTTCAGATATCTACGTTTAATATTTCTTCTAAATCTGCTTTGCTGATAGGTTTTTGATAAATCCCATCAAAGCCTGCATCCTTTAATTCATTCATGTCAAAATTATAAAGGCAACCGGATAATGCATATATCTTTAAATCAGAATTCAAGCTTTTCACCCTACGGCAAAAATTTATGCCATTTAACCAGGGCATTCTCAGATCTGTAATAATAAATGAAAAATGTTCTTCAAATCTCAAGATATATTCGGCTTCTTCTGCACTGTCAGCCGTAACAACCATATGCCCAAGTTTTCCCAACAATTTTCTTATTAATTTCAGATAGGTTAAATCATCATCAACAACAAGGATTTTTTTAGTGCTCATATCAACAATTTACAAATGGATTTCAATGAATGCATACAAACTCTGAGGAGTTTCTCCATCAGAATAATCTCCTGGATAGAGTTTAAAAAGTTGCATTGAAAAAAAGAATGTAAGCAACAATCAGAGAAAGGGCTCTGCAGATTCTGTAATGTTAAATAATGGGAATTGAATCAAGACATAATACAAAATTCAGAAAATAAAATGCCCTAACTCGATAAATTATAAAATTAGCTTTTTTCAACGAAAATATTTTTGATATCGATAAGTTATGGTACTCTTATTTCTTACAAAATTGCAAAAAAAATCGTCCACTGATAGCTTTTTTAAATTGCAGACATCGCAGGTTAAGTTATAGCTGCTGTTGTTGAAAAAGTACTACAGGATTATATTTAGCCTCGCATCTTTTTTCAATATTTTCCAATTTTTTTATGAGACTCTTGATATTTTTTTGCTTACCTTTCTTTCGCAGCTTTTTCTGAGATTCAGTATAATATTGGTGTTTTTTTATAATTTCAAGGGTACCTTTGTACCATTTCACTTCATCACTGACGTCTATTCCTATTGCACACCATTCTTCTCTTAATCTCGCGTCTAGTTTGAAAAAATCTTCTCTGCCGAAGTGGTCAAGATCAGCATCACAAAGGATCTTTTCAACATGGGATTCCGGTTCACTCTCAAGATCGGTTGATAGTATCATATTTTGAACCCTTACAACTTCGTTTGGCTTATAACCGATCAATTTAAGTATTCTGCCTGCCATTCGTGCCGCAATCGGCTCATTTTTTTCATATTCTCTAATGTAACCCGTGTCATGAAAATAGGCCGCGGTGATTAACAATTCTCTATCATGTTCGGAGATATTCTCAGAAATCGCAATTCTGTTGGCAGAAGCAACGACTCCTTTGGTAGGATGAAGTGTATGGTCGGCAATATGATATTTAAGACCTTCTGGCAACTCATCTCTTAATAACCCTCTTATATAGCGGTCCACGATTTTAAGCCGAGGTGTATGAGGCGTGTATATTAGTTTCATGTCAAAATTGGCTAAAAATTTGTAAATATTGGAGATGGCAATGAATCAAAACAGCCACGATTAGTATGTTCTCCATTATAATTCGCAATTTATTCCTTAAATCATATTTTTACCAAACGTGAATCAATTAAAAATAAACGAATATCTTCAAAAAGGAATCATGTTTTATGTTGAGATCAATGGAATTAGAGCTGTAATTATAACTCCTCAATTAAGAGCAATGATTATGCCAGTAATATGAAATTTGTAATATTTATCTTTAACTATCTTATATTACATCAAATAAAATAAATGCTTAACCATGCCCATGTAACCAGTTTCTTTATGAAAACGACTATTTTTAATTATATTGATGAAATATGACAAATTTGATTAAATATTGGCAGCTCTTAAGAAATTTTCTTTCAATAGAGTTCTCAAAGCAAATCAAAATAGACTATTTTTCTTGTAACTTGGTTAATTTTGTGATTTTTAGTAATATTATCTATATGTCAAGAGTCTATTGAAATAGTTTTTAAAGCTAAAGATATATTCGAGTACATGTTGATCTTTGTGAAACCCATATATCAAAGCGCCAGGGGCAATAATGTATTGGGCTCATGGTCTGTTTTCATTTTGAGCCGTTTCAAAACAACTGCTGAGCATGAGAATGAGGCTTTGAAACGCTTCCAATAAAATAGGTTAGGGCTGAATTTTGGATTATTTAGATTTGGATTTTTATAAATTACTCTTCGAAGACCTCGACCCGGAAAATCTGAGAAAGCGTTTTTTAAGACTGCTTTTGAGAATTCAAAATGTTGAACGTGGTTCTATCTGGATCCAGCGGGACAACCGATATTTATGTGTTGAATCTTTGGGAAGCCCGACAGATAAAGATATTATCAAAGGTGCCAGTATACCTGTGAAACAACCCAGTATTGTCGGCTGGGTGATGAAAAACGCTGAAATGACAGTTGCAGAAGCTGGAAAAGATCCACGTCATTACATTGAATTTGAAGAAGGCATGAAGTTAAAGAGTGCCCTGATTCTTGCTTTTCCTCTAATCTTGAAAAATGGCGAAGTTTACGGCGTTGTCCAACTTATCGATACCAGCACAGATGCAAATCGACTAAATGTTGATAAAAAATATCTTGGTCTTCTCAAAAGTATCATCGATATAGGTTCTACAGCTTTGAGCAACGCTATAAGCTATACCGAACAGGTTGAAAAAAATGTTGAACTCGAGCAGGTCCTTGCCGGGATGAGAGATGATCAACAAATCATCGGTCAAAGCCATCAATTTATCGATGCAATGAAAAAAGTCAGAGACTATGCCGCAACCGACTTTCCGGTTCTGATAACGGGAGAGAGCGGAACAGGCAAAGATCTTATCGCAACAGCTTTGCACAGTCTAAGTTCTCGGAGACATGAACCGTTTATTGTTCAAAACTGTAGTGCGATCCCGGATACACTGTTGGAAAGTGAGCTTTTCGGACATAAAAAAGGTGCATTCACCGACGCAATTGAGAATAAAATCGGTATATTGAAGGCCGCCGACGGCGGAACCGTCTTCCTTGATGAAATTGGAGACATGTCTTTACGCCTCCAGATGCGCTTGTTGAGAGTCATCCAGAACAGCGAAATTAAGCCCTTGGGGGAAACCAAAACCAGCAAAATCAACATAAGGATCATTTCAGCCACCAATAAGGACTTGATGAATGCGATTGCCCAAAAAGACTTCAGAGAAGATTTGTTCTTTCGCCTCAACGTTCTTCCACTCCACCTTCCTCCGCTTCGGGAACGAAAAAGAGATATACCATTATTACTAAATTTTTTCATCAAAAGAGAATCTCTAAGACTCGGTGTTCCCACCAAAAAAATTTCAAAAAAAACATTGGAACATCTTGAAAACCACTATTGGGATGGAAATATTCGAGAACTCGAGAATTTTGTCAAATACATCCTCAGCGCGGTTGACAGCAATATTGTGGGCATCAATGATATACCAGACCATTTCAAAAAAGAACGTCGCAAACACGTTACAACCAGAGAATCGCTTTCACGTAAAAAACCTGTTTTCTCCGCCAAAAGTGTTTATTCAGTCGATGAATCTGCATTCTCACGTTATTCATGGAAAGAGCTTGAAAGAGATTATGTTCTTTATCTTCTGAATAAAAACAGATGGAATATCACCCGTGCCGCCGATGATGCCAAAATGAATCGGTCAACCTTTAATTCGAGAATGAAGAAACTCGGCATTTATAAACATTAAGACATTTTCCAACGCCCTGTGTGATTCTTCCTTGAACATCGGATTTACTTAATATTAAGTGATCGATATTTGGAAAATACCATTTTTGAAACTTCTGGCAGCAAAATGGTAGCAGAAAATAAAAAAGAGGTTTTGGCATGAACCGTAACCTCTTGATTTTACTGGTAGGCACGATTGGATTTGAACCAACGACCTCTACCGTGTCAAGGTAGCGCTCTCCCCCTGAGCTACGTGCCTGTATTGTCGGAAATCTGTTAACACCACTTTTTGAGCCTGTCAAGAAAAATGCCTGATAGAAGTTGCGGCAGACCGCCGCAAAAAAACTAGCTCGCTCATGAAAAACCTTTCGGGGCATTAGTGCTGCACCCCGTGTCGCCGGAACCCCCGATAAAGCAGGATGAACTCATGAGCCGCTTTGTCCGGACATGACCGCATTCGGGACAGCTTGTCTTTTCATCATCACCGCACAAAACCAGTATTTCAAAACAGTGACAGCACTTTTCGCATTGATATTCATAAATAGGCATTTAGAACCTCCTGGTTGAAAGATTGTCCAAAAAATAATAATCGAATATCCATTCTGTCAAGTTTTATCGGAATGCAAACCTGAATCTTGGATGAAAATTAATGAGAAGCTCTATAGTTTAATGCAATTTTCCAACTCGTGCAAAATTTATGTTTACTTTAAAAATATTGGACATCCTAATCTGCCTGTGCGAAATTATAAATGAAAGGAGGTGCGATATGAAGGTGAGAAAATCCATGTTTTCCGGCAGTTGGTATCCGGGAAGCGCTTCGGCGTGTGAAAAGGAAATTAAAGGTTTTTTAAAAGAATATCCCGCAGACACCATTGACAAAAAATCATTGGTCGGGGGCATCGTACCCCATGCCGGATGGTATTTTTCAGGCAGCATCGCATGCAGCGTCATCCACTGTCTCGGGGGCAAAACAACCCCGGATGTCTTCGTGATTTTCGGGATGCATCTCCACGGCGGATCGCCCGCATATATTATGGTGGAAGGCGCATGGGAAACCCCTTTCGGCACCATCGAAATCGAAACCGAACTCAGTCGAGAACTGGCTCAAAAATTTACTTTCCAGGTTGAAACTGCAGACAACTTTACCCAGGACAACACCATCGAACTTCAGCTCCCTTTCATAAAGTATTTTTTCAAAGATGCAAAAATCGTCCCTATCGGTGTTCCACCCACAAAACATTCCCTTGAAATCGGAAAAGCCGTGGCGGAACTATCGAAACAGCTCGGACTGCAGATCAATATCATCGGTTCCACGGATCTGACCCATTACGGTCCCAACTACGAGTTTGTGTCCCACGGAAAAGGTTCTTCGGCCGTTCAATGGGCCCGTAACGAAAATGACCGCCGGGTGATCGATGCCATGTTGGCCATGGATCCTGAAACGGTCATTAATGAGGCCATGACAAATCAGAACGCCTGCTGCAGTGGTGCGGCCGCCACCGCAATTGCCGCCGCTAAGCATCTCGGCGCCGAAAAGGCGCAAACCATTGCATATGCCACCAGTTATGATAAAAACCCGGGGGATAGTTTTGTGGGGTATGTGGGGATTGTATTTTAAAACCCAGAGGCCATGATTTACGCAAATACGATTGGCAAATTCGAAAACCGAATATCGAAATTCGAAGCAAATCCGAAATCCGAATGCTCAAATGACAAAAACAACACCATATTTGCGATGGCAGACATGCCCATTCATTGAGGCATTGGAATTTTGGTCATTAAATATCGTTTCGGATTTCGAATTTCGTGTTTCGTATTTAGCGCAGCACAATTGAACTCTGACTGCCACAGCGCGATAGGGTTGTTATGGTAAAATAAAAAGGCCGGCTCTGATGGCGCCGGCCTTTTTTGTTAGAGTCCTTTCGATCAATACATATCTTCCCCCATGCCCCCGGGCGGCATTTCCTGCCGATTCTTTTTCTCCGGCTTTTCCGCAACCATCGCTTCCGTCGTCAACATCAGCCCGCGCACCGAAGCGGGCACTCTAAAGGGCGAACCGCACCACCTTAGTGGGATCGATCACGCCGACCTTCAAGCGGTTTTCGAATGTTTCCGTCCCGGCGTTGAATCCAAAATCATCATTTCCTTCGAGTGCCTTATTGAGCACAACGGAACCCTCGCAACCGGCATTTACGGCAATCTGCACCAGCAGCTTGGTCAGCGCCCGCTTGAGGATATCAATGCCCCTTTTTTCTTCCCCTTTGGCATCGACCTTATCCAAAACGCCGATACCGCGGATCAGAACAACACCGCCGCCGGCAACAATCCCCTCTTCCACAGCCGCTCAAGTGGCATTCAGGCATCTTCCACTCGAGCAACAAGGATTCGATCGTTTAACGGTTTGATTTTCATGTGCAGACCTCCTTTCTCAATCAATATGTTGCTAAATGTTTGGTATTACAAAAATAAAGTGCCGGCGTATCGGCGTGGCAAAGTGGCTTAAAAATGGTGCTTCCAAATAAAATGCATGTTATATGGCGTTCAAGATTAGATATAAAAAAATATGGGAAACTTCGAATAAAAAAAGGGGTTGTGAATCATGGTCACAACCCCTTGGGAGTTCATGGCTGAGGGACCAGGATTCGAACCTGGATTAACGGGGCCAGAACCCGTCGTCCTGCCGTTAGACGATCCCTCAACGAATAAAAATCCTGAATACAAAAAAGCCTGATATGAGTCAAGATAAAACTGATGGATCTCAATTGATACAAAAACCCTTTGAAAAACCCTTGACAATCACTTTTGTTTAAATTACTAGAACCGCAACCGTGAGCTTAGTCATTGGGATTATATACATTTAATCTAATTTCAGGTAGTTGTGGAAATTTATTACTAATTTTGGTTTCAAGACGTAAGAAATTTAAGTCAAATCTCAAACCACGACAGGCGTATCGCACCGTCGCGATTTTGGATCCAATCCGTGATCTCCGTTTCGATTTTGTAAAATTTTCCACATCATATATGGCTTGGATGCACCATTTAAGCCGCCGCTTTGTATCTGAAACACAATAGGAACAAGGATTATTTATATGACAGAATCTGCAAATGATAAAAAATCAGCTATCATAGGACTGGATCCCGAACTCAGACAGATGGTCATCGATACGATCAGGCAGATGAAAAGCCGCCTTCTTACCCGTGAAAAAATCCTTGAATATGATAAAAACGAGATATTCCCCGAAGAAATGATTCGTGAAATGTTAAGTCCGGATATCGGCCTGCAGCTCCTTTTTATCCCCGAAGCCTATGGCGGAATGGGAGGTGGTTCCCGGGACTGCTGCGAAGCTATTCTCGAAATGTGCAAAATATGCCTGGGAATCGGCACGGCTTTTTTTGCCATCCAGCTCGGCGCCGATCCGATCATTGTCGGCGCCACCGAAGACCAGAAAACCAAATGGCTCGGCGCCATTGCTGAAGGAAATGCCCTGGTCGCATATGCCGTCACCGAGCCGGAAGCCGGAAGCAACCTTGCAGCTTTAAAAACCAGGGCCGAGCCGGTGAAAAATGATGCCGGTAATGTCACCGGATATACCATCAACGGTACCAAACAATTTATCTCAACCGGCGGGTTTGCGGATTTCATCACCCTTTTGGCCAACACGCCTGATGGCCCTGCCTTTTTTGTGGTGGAAAAGGGAACGCCGGGATTTGTCCAGGGAAAGGGCGAAGAAAAACACGGCATCCGGGCTTCCAACACATCCCCGCTGTCTTTTACGGATGTGTTTGTACCGGCTGAAAATCTTGTGGGCAAAGTGCCCGGTCAAGGTATGAAACAGGCCAACAAGGTTTTTGGATATACCCGCTTGATGGTCGCCGCCATGGCATTGGGCGCCGGAGAGGCGGCATTGGAAATCGCCATCGGCTATGCCAAAGAACGGATACAATTCGGATCCCCGTTGTCGGCAAAGCAGGGTTACACCCACAAGCTGATCGTACCGCACGCCGTGAGATTCGAAGCGGCAAAAGCATATGTCGATGAAATTGCACTCCGGCTCGATTCCGGCGAATCCGAACTTCATGTCGAAGGATCCATTTCCAAGCTGTTTGCTACGGAGTCTGCGAACAATGCCGCAGACGACGCCATGCAGGCCCTTGGCGGCTACGGATATATCTGTGAATTTGAGGTGGAAAAAATCAAACGCGATGTGAAGATCACCACCATCTATGAAGGCACCAGTGAAATTCAACAAAGCATTATCAGCACGTTTCGATGGAAAGAAACGCGAAAATCAAAGGGCGAATTTTACCTGTCCATCTGCCGGGAAATGGAAACCCTGGACAGCGAGGGTGATAATGCCGGATGCCGGCTTTACGGACTGTCGGCAGAAATTTTAAATGATACCATTATGAAGGTTCATGAAAACCGATTGACCCGTCAGCAGCACATCATGTTTTTGCTGGCCGATATGATGACGCATGTTGAAGTCGGCGCTGCTTTGGCGCGCAAAGCGGTTTCCCTTTCTAAATCCGGGGATGTACAGGCGGAAAAAATCATCGCGATGTCACGAATTTTCGCTGACGAGACGGCGCAGCTGGCTTCCCGAAATGCCCTCAAAATTCTTTTGGGATCCGGGGTTTTCGACCAAAACGCTATCCGGGATTTTATGACCGTCCATTCCTATCACCAACTGGTTTGCAGCAGTCTAAACATAATCAATGACATGGATCGGGTTGCTGACATACTGTTTGCGAGGTAATCATGATAGAACAAAAAGAACGTGTTGTCGTCGTTACGGGGGGATCGAGGGGTATCGGCAGGGCCATTTGTTTATCCTTTGCAGCGCCGGGCACCAGTATCTATTTTAATTATTTTTCCCCGAGTGATCCGGACGCTGAAGCTGCCGCTGCTGCCGAAACCGAAAAACGGGTTGCCAATAAACAAGGTTTTGCAGCAAGCAAAAGTGTTAACATTGTCAACGAAAATGAGGTTTCAACTTTTTTCAATGAGATCATCGATAAAACCGGTCGAATCGATATCCTGGTCAATAATGCCGGCATTACCAAAGACGGGCTGTTAGTCCGCATGAAAGAACAGGATTGGGATGCGGTCTTAAACGTAAACTTAAAAGGTGTATTTATTTGCACCAAAATCGTTGCCAAACTCATGATGCAGCAACGTTCCGGCCGTATCATCAATATTTCCTCGGTAGTGGGTGTCACGGGCAATGTGGGTCAGGCCAATTATTCGGCGTCAAAGGCCGGTGTGATCGGACTCACAAAAACAGCTGCCAAAGAGCTTGCTTCCCGGGGTATTACCGTTAATGCGATAGCCCCGGGTTTTATAGAAACAGATATGACTGCGTCAATGTCGGATAAAGCCAGAAACGCCATGCTGGACCAAATTCCGCTCAAACGGGCGGGATATCCCAAAGATGTTGCATCCGTGGCTCAATTTTTGGCTTCCGAAGGCGCCTCATACATCACCGGTCAGGTCATTCATGTCAGTGGTGGCATGTACATTTAAAAAGGAGGTATCTGAATGTCCATAGAGGATAAAGTAAAAAAAATCATTGCGGAAAAATTGAGTGTTGATATTGAGGAAATCGTACCGGAGGCATCGTTTGTGGATGATCTGGGTGCGGATTCCCTGGACCTTGTCGAGTTGATCATGTCCATGGAAGAAGAATTCGATATCGATATTCCGGACGAGGAAGCAGAAAAACTGGTAACGGTTAAAGATGTTTTCGATTTCGTTGCCAAACATTAATATCGTCATCCGAAACGGATTAAGCGCTTTATACAACCGGCCGCTATTTGCCGGTTGTTAAGGAGGCCCATTGAGCAGACGGGTTGTCATTACGGGTTTAGGACTTGTAACGCCTTTGGGTATCGGAGTGGATGAGACTTGGACGGCATTGTGCAAAGGACAATCAGGGATATCTGAAATTACGCGGTTCGATGCCTGCGGCTTCGATACCCGGATTGCCGGAGAAGTAAAGAATTTTCATCCTGAAGATTTTCTTCTCAAAAAGGAGGCCAAACGCACCCAGGAATTTATTGCCTATGCCGTTGCAGCATCCCGAATGGCACTTGAAGATTCCGGTTTGGCCATAGACAAAGCCAACGAAACCAGGGTCGGTGTTCTGACAGGATGCGGTCTCGGCGGGCTCCATCTACTGGAACAAACCACCGTCGTTTTGCAAACAAAAGGACCCCAGCGGGTAACGCCGTTTTTTATCCCGATGATCATCGGGAATATGGCGCCCGGCATGATTTCAATTTATCTGGGCGCCAAAGGACCCAACTCTTCAATAGCCACCGCCTGCGCTTCGGGAACTCACGCCATCGGCGATGCATACAAAATCATCAAGAGAGGCGCGGCGGATGCCATGATTACCGGCGGCGTGGAATCGGTCATCACGCCGACATGCATTGCCGGTTTTAATGCCATGAAAGCGCTGTCCACTCGGAACGATGACCCTGAAAGAGCATCCCGGCCGTTTGATCGCGATCGCGACGGCTTTGTCGTGGGAGAGGGCAGCGGCATTCTGGTTCTGGAGACGCTCGATGCCGCGATGGAAAGAGGCGCTCGCATTTATGCGGAAATATGCGGGTACGGCATGAGCGGAGACGGATTTCATATGGCTGCGCCGGCTCCGGAAGGAGAAGGCGCCGGCCGATGCATGGCCGCGGCCCTTAAGGATGCCCAAATGACCATCGATGAAATCGATTACATTAATGCCCACGGTACATCGACACAGCTTAATGATGTCTATGAAACCCAGGCCATCAAGTCGGTCTTCAAAGAAAAAGCATTTTCCATCGCCGTGAGCTCCACCAAATCCATGACAGGCCACTTGCTGGGCGGGGCAGGCGGTATCGAAACCGTTTTCACGGCGTTGACCATTTCAAAGGGAATCGTCCCGCCGACGATCAATCTTGATCATCCGGACAAAGAATGCGATCTCGATTATGTGCCGAACACGGCGAGAAAAATGGAGGTTAAGACGGCGATGACCAATTCCTTTGGTTTCGGCGGCACCAATGCAACATTGATTCTTAAATCGTATCTCAAGTGATATGAATTTTGCAGCAAGAATTACCGGGACAGGATCAGCCTTCCCCAAAAATCGCGTCACCAACGACGACATCGTTCAGAAACTGGCCGAGTTGGGTGTTAGCACCAGCGATCAATGGATCCGGGAAAGAACCGGAATTTGTGAACGGCGGATTTCAGATGCCGGCAACCCCGAGGAATTCAATTCTTCGCTGGGTTTGTCAGCGGCGCAAAATGCCCTGGAAATGGCAGGAAAGTCGGCGGATGATATCAACCAGATTATTTACGCCACTTGCTCTCCGGACACGCCGCTGCCATCCTCTGCATGCTGGCTTCAACATAAGATTAACGCCGAAAACGCCTGGGGCATGGATATTAATGCCGCGTGTTCCGGATTCATCTATGGACTGTCAACGGCTGGAACGTTTATACAAACCGGCCAGGTGAAAACAGCCCTGGTTGTGGGCGCTGAAGTTCTGAATCCCATTATCGACTGGGAGGACCGCAATTCTTGCATTTTATTCGGAGATGGTGCTGGAGCGGTAGTCGTCGAGCAGGTCCCTTCAAGTTCCAGCCGTCGAATTATAGACAGCTGCCTTCGCTCGGACGGACATTTGTGGGATCTTCTTCATATCCCTGCCGGCGGTTCCAGCATGGAATTGACACCGGAGATATATGCCCGGAAACTTAATAAAATAAAGATGAAAGGAAAGGAACTTTTTAAAATTGCCGTAAAAACATTGGGCGAATTTGCCCTGAGTATATTGAAGAAAAACCAGATGACCATCGATGATCTCGATTGGTTTGTTCCGCACCAGGCCAATCGTCGAATCATTGAAGCCGTCGCCAACCGTCTCAAACTGCCCATGGAAAAAGTTCTCGTGAATGTCGATCGATACGGTAATACATCATCGGCAACAATCCCCACGATGCTGGACGAAGCCAATAGAAACGGTAGAATTAAAAGCGGCCAGACGATTCTTTTGGACGCTTTTGGCGCAGGCCTGACTTACGGTGCAATGCTGATGCGCTGGTAAGCGATTGGAAATTACTAATGATAGATACCCTTCACAGTTTTCACATTCCCGTCATGGGGATAGGACATTCCGTAGACACCCCGATTCGGGTCGCACCCTTGGGCATCTCGTCGGTTATATCCCTTGTCGACGATTTCCTTCTTGAAACAATCCGAAAATACTACGCCGAAAAATTTGGTCTTGCCTACCACAAGATACCCAATAACGAAACAGACGGCCGTGCAAAACGAGTTTCGGCATATCTCGATACGGTTCATGAGATTGTTCAAAAAAAAATGGCGGAACTAAAAGCGCAGCCCTTTTTTGAAAACAACAACAAACAAAAATATTTTGAACTGCTGCCGGAAAGTTCGCCGTTGAAACAAAAATATAACGATCTGCTTAAAATGGCATCCGGCAGCAAAAGAAAGGCCCTTGAAAAAGATCTGACAAACCGCATGAAACCCGGATCCATCGATGTCAACATCATGGTTAATTTAGATCGGGTTCATTATTCTAAAAACGGCGATCCCCTTGGCGTGGAATTTACGGATGCCAAAGCAGGTCTCAGAGGATATGCCAACAGTTGCCTGCAATCTTCAATTGTATTCTCGGCAGGATTCAATCGGCATTTGTACAGTTATATGGCCAGGTTCCGTGACTTTTACAGAGACAAACTGGGCTGGATTAAAAAACGAATCATTCTCAAAGTCAGTGATTTTAGATCCGCGTTAATTCAAGGCAAATTTTTAGCCCAAAAAGGGCTCGAAGTTTTTGAGTTCCGTATCGAATCCGGGCTAAATTGCGGCGGTCACGCTTTCCCCTCCAACGGCATTTTACTGCCGACCCTTTTGAGTGAATTTAAGGAAAACCGCAAAAGCCTGGCAGCGGAATTTAAACCGCTGATTCTGAAATATTATAAAAAAATGGGATGGAAGTACCCCGAATCCGCAATGAACACTCAGCCGCTGATTACCGTACAAGGCGGCATCGGCAACCATGGTGAAGTTTTGAGGCTCACGAAAGATTTCGGCATGGATTCAACAGGATGGGCGTCTCCGTTTTTGCTGGTCCCCGAAGTCACCTGCGTGGATGATTCCACACGTGAACTCTTGCGAAAAGCAAGTACCAATGAGCTTTATCTGAGCGATGTATCGCCGTTGAGCATCCCTTTTAACAACGTTCGCGGAACCGGATCCGAATTATGGACCCGAAAAAAAGTCATGGAAGGCCGGCCCGGTTCTCCATGCTTTAAACAGTTACTGGTATCCAACACCGAATTTACCGAAAAGCCCATCTGTTTGGCATCACGGCAATATCAATCCTTGAAACTCAAAGAAATTGAAAAGATGACGATTCCAACAGAAAAAAAAGAAAAACTTTTTGAGAAAGTCGTCGCAAAAAGCTGCATCTGCGATCATCTGGGAAACGGGGCGCTCATTGCCCTGGGAATTGCCGATGAAAAGAATTCGCCCCAGTCCATATGTCCCGGCCCCAATATTGAATGGTTCAACAGATTCTACACGCTCAAAGAGATGACGGATCATATTTATGGAAGAGGTCCATCCCTGGTACCGCCGGAACGGCCCCATATGTTCGCCAAAGAAATCGAAATGTACGTAGACTATTTTGAAAAGCAAATGTTGGAGAATTCTCACGCAAATAAAGAGATCGATACGATGACCCAGTTTATCAACAATCTTGAACAGGGGCTTGACTTCTGTCTTGAAATTGCCCAAAAACCGCCATTTCCCGGGGAAAATTTGAAATCCATATCCGACTGCGTGAAAAAGCAAAAAAACCGATTAAATCGCATCTATTCCCGATTTAACGAAAATAGCCTTTGGGTTTCCCATAAATCTTAATAGTTTCAGACAATCTAATGACGATAGATCTTTTCTGGCATCTTCTCAAATCCGAGTTCTCTTACCAAAGTCCCCGAAAACGCCGTTTTTCGGTAAAAAGGTTCCACGGATGGGTAACACTGATTTATTATCTCAGGCTTTTTAATATCATCCTGGTTGAAAGTCTTATTGCCCGGAAAAAGCCTTATGAAGGCAAAACATGGGCAAAAGGATCCCTCGACATCCTTAAAATTGTAGAATCGGCAGGCGGAAAGTTTCACATATCCGGCTTAAAATCACTGAGCAGTTACCAGGGGCCGGTGGTTTATGTCGCCAATCACATGAGCCTTCTCGACACGCTGATTCTTCCCTGCATACTTCTGGCATTCGGTAAAGTCACCTTTGTGGTTAAAAATGGATTGCTCAGATATCCGTTTCTCGGGACCGTCATCAGGGCCATACATCCCATTGCCGTCACGCGGGAAAACCCCAGGCAGGATTTGAAGACAGTGATAAACCAGGGATCGGCGCTCATCGCCGGCGGCTGTTCCATTATGATATTTCCTCAGGCTACCCGAAGCGCCACATTCAATGAAACGTCATTCAATTCATTGGGCGTTAAGCTGGCCCAGCGGGCCGGAGTGCCGGTGGTGCCGGTGGCTTTAAAAACAGATTTTCAGGGGAATGGAAAAATCATTAAAGATATGGGGCCGGTCGATCCCACCAAAACACTTTATATTAAATTCGGAGCGCCGGAGTTGGTGGAAGGCAGAGCACAGGACATGCACCGGAAAATCGTCGCATTTATATTACAGAACCTTCGCGCATGGGGGGCTCAGGTTTATTCGAATGTTTCATGAAATATCCGAATCAGGCATCGGTATCCGGCACTTCCGGCACGGGGACTTTAAAAAATTGGACGCCTTCTTCTTTTAATGTCTTTTCTTCTTCCTTGGTACTGACGCCTCTGATGTTTCTGGCTTCGGTAACGCCATAATGCATTTTCAATGCTTCCTTGGCAAAATCAGCGCCGACATCATCAAAGTTTTTTTCAACAAAGTCGACGATCTTATGACTAATCTCCCCAAGATCCGTCTGTTGATCGGAAAATTGTTTATAAGGATTGGATGCTTTTATGGCAAAGGTCGAAGGCACCCGGGCAATGGAAGTACTGTTACAAACCGGACAAGCAATGAGCGCCTTTTTTTTCTGCGCTTCATATGCTCTTCGGTCTTCAAACCACCCTTCGAACGAATGGCCGTTGACGCATTGCAAATCGTAAGCAATCATAAAATTTTACCCATCGCTTATTTTTGGTTAAACCGAGTCCATCACTCGAAAACACCAAGGCAGCCTTTGATGCAACACTATGAAATATTTTTCGCATGGCTTTTTTTATTTTTTTTTATTGATAACACATCTCTTTTTATTTTAAAAGTCATTCTTTATCGCCTATCCTTGTCCAAAGTTTTTAAACACAAAGTGACGTCATGACATCGATTAAAACTGATTTTCTGATTATCGGCAGCGGTATTGCCGGTCTTACCTTTGCCCTAAAAACGGCAAAGTTCGGCGATGTGGCACTGGTCACCAAAAAAGAGATCAGGGACAGCAACACCTTCCAAGCCCAAGGCGGCATCGCCTCGGTGTTCGGCAAACCGGATTCATTTGATTTTCATATTCAGGATACACTGGCTTCCGGAGACGGCCTCTGTAACCGGGATGTTGTTGAAATGGTCGTCAAAAACGGTCCCGACAGGATTCGTGAACTGATTGATCTGGGGGTACATTTCAATCTCAAAAGCAGCGGATCGTCAGGTGCCGAATCATCCGGAATTGAACCGGATTTGGACCTGGGACGAGAAGGCGGTCATTCTCAAAAGCGGATTGTCCATGCCCATGACATGACCGGAAAAGAAGTCGAAAGCGTCCTGGTCGAGCATGTAAAAAATAACCCCCGAATCCAATTGTTTGAAAACCACATCGCCATAGACCTCATTACCATTTCAACCCGTATGACAAGAGGCCGGATCACTACGACCCATGAAGACTACTGCTGCGGCGCATATGTTCTGGATCGAAAAACCAGCCGGGTTAAGACATTCTGCGCCAAAATCACGTTGCTTGCCACCGGCGGCGCCGGAAAGGTTTATCTTTATACCAGCAATCCGGATATCGCGACAGGTGACGGGATTGCCATGGCGTATCGTGCCGGGGCCACAGTGGCCAACCTTGAATTTGTTCAGTTTCATCCAACATGTCTGTATCATCCTGAAGCCAAAAACTTTTTGATTTCTGAAGCGCTAAGGGGAGAAGGCGCAATACTTCTGGATGCTTGGGGAAACCCGTTTATGGAAAAATATGACGCTCAAAAGGATCTCGCATGCCGCGATGTTGTTGCCCGCGCCATTGATACGGAACTCAAAAAAAGCGGAACAGATTCCGTATTTCTTGACATTTCTCATAAAAATTCCGGTTTCATCAAGGAACGTTTCCCCAATTTATATGAAAAATGCTTCAACTTTGGTTTTGATATGACAAAGGAACCGCTGCCGATCGTTCCGGCGGCACATTATATGTGCGGGGGAGCTGCCACCGATATGCACGGTAAAACGGATTTACAACGGCTTTATGCCGTCGGTGAAACCGCCTGTACCGGATTGCACGGTGCCAACAGACTGGCAAGCAATTCCTTGATCGAAGCACTGGTTTACTCCCATGTTGCTGCCCAACAGGCTGTCAAGGATATTGAAACGCTGGATTTTAACCTTATGCCGGACCCGCCGGCCTGGGATGAGGTCGGCACCACGGACAGCGACGAAGTCATCATGGTTTCTCAAAATTGGGATGAGATTCGGCGATTCATGTGGAACTATGTCGGCATCGTTCGATCGAACAAGCGTCTGGAAAGAGCAAAACGACGCATTGAAATCATCCAACAAGAGATAAGGGACTATTACTGGGACTTCAAGGTCTCGGCGGATCTTATCGAGCTTAGGAATATCGCGATGGTGGCGGAACTGATTATCAAATGCGCAAGACATCGTAAAGAAAGCCGCGGGCTTCACTACAACCTCGAATTCCCCTATCGAGACGACAAAAGATGGCGAAGAGACACCGTACTCCGGCGATCATTTCTGGGATAGGTCTTACAGTATTTACATGGATATGCATATCCCTATATTTATTCATTTTTAAAGCATGTTTTCATTGACAATGAGGGTTTCTGTATTAAGTTATCTCTACCTTTATGCATATTTTATAGCATAAATAAAATCAGATCCGGTCGATCATCAGGCAAATAAATGACAACCAAAAGAGACTACTACGAGATTTTAGGCGTCGGGCGAAACGCCAATGAAAGCGAACTGAAAGCCAACTACCGAAAGCTGGCCTTAAAATACCACCCGGACCGAAATCCAGGCGATAAAGAAGCAGAAGAAAACTTTAAAGAAGCTTCCGAGGCGTATGAAGTTCTTCGGGATCCCCAAAAGAGAAACATCTATGATCAGTTCGGTCACCAAGGTCTTGAAGGATCCGGTTTTTCAGGATTCAGCGGATTTGAGGATATTTTTTCGAGTTTTGGCGGAATTTTTGAAGAGTTTTTTGGGTTCAGCAGCGGACGGCGCTCCAGAAGCAGAACTCAAAGAGGCGCCGATCTTCGCTTCGATCTGACGCTCAGTTTTATGGAAGCCGCTTTTGGGACGGAAACGAAAATAGATTTGGAAAAATTGGAGATTTGTTCTTCCTGCCAAGGGACAAAATGTGAACCGGGAACCCATCCGGATACCTGTAGGCAGTGCAACGGTTCCGGCCAGGTTTCCAGGAGCCAGGGATTTTTTACCGTTAGAACAACGTGCTACCAATGTGGCGGCACCGGCCAAATCATTCCGGATCCGTGTAAGAGCTGCAGAGGCATCGGTCAGATCAAGGTCAATAAAAAGGTGACGGTTAAAATTCCTGCCGGCGTTGACAACGGATCCAGACTCAGACTCTCCGGAGAAGGAGAGGCTGGTATATACGGCGGCACGCCGGGCGATCTCTATGTTTTTATTCATGTCGAATCTCATGAGTTCTTTGAGCGTGACAATACGAACATTATCTGTCAGATAAACATCTCTTTCGTGCAGGCTGCGTTGGGAGATACCATAGCAGTGCCCACCCTGAACGGCAAAAAACAGCTAAAGATTCCAAAAGGAACCCAGCCGGGTGATCTTTTTCGCTTTCGCGGCGAAGGAATTCCTTCTTTGAGAAGCGGCAAACGGGGAGACGAAGTCATTCAGGTTCTAATGAAAACACCCACCCATTTGAATAAAAAACAGGAGGCACTCCTCAAAGAGTTTGCTCAAATCGAATCAAACAAGTTCCCGAACAAGTTAAAACATATTCTGAAGAGCGGCCTGGATAAAGCATCAAACTAGTGTCTTACTAAAGGAGAGTGGCGGACAATGTATGAATTAAAAGTAGTGACCCATTTCGCGGCCGCCCATCAGCTCAAAATGGTTTCCAAAAAATGTGAAAATCTTCACGGGCACAACTGGAAAATCGAAATCTGCGTGGCCGGAAAAGACCTCAATAAAGCCGGGGTATTGATTGACTTCGGAGAATTAAAGCAGCATGTCTCGGTAATTAAGGCAAAGCTGGATCACAAATTTTTAAATGAGCTCGATGACTTCAACGATAACTACCCGCCATCTTCGGAGAACATCGCTCACTATATTGCCACAACCCTCCAGTCCATGATCGAGAGCACCAATATTCAGGTATCACGGGTCACCGCCTGGGAGTCGGAAAATGCCTGTGCCACCTATACCCTGCCGTAAAATATTATGTTGGTCAAATCGTCGAATGGTCGATTCGTCAAATCGTAAAAGCCATTTAACGATTTAACCTGATTTGAACTGTTCCATCAGCTCATCCCGGGTAATGATTGCTGAAACATCTGTGACATGTTTGCGGATATTTTCCAGTCCCCCTTCCTGACGGTCGACCAGGATAACCGCTTTGACCACATCCAACCCTTCCGAGCCGGCCCGCTCGATGGCCTTGATGGTAGACCCGCCGGTGGTCGCAACATCGTCGATAATTACCACCCGCTGTCCGGGTTTCACATCGCCCTCGATCCACCGGATGATGCCGTGGTCTTTTTTGGTTTTTCTTATGGAAAACGCATTGATGGGGATGTGCTTTAGTTCTGATACAAATGCAACGGCCATGGCCATGGGATCTGCGCCGAATGTCAGCCCGCCGACCCCGTCAGGCTTCAAATCCTTGATGTTTTCAAATACCAGATGCCCCACCAAAAACATGCCTCTCGGACTCAATGTGGTTGGCTTACAATTCACATAAAATTGACTCATTCTGCCTGAAACCAGCTTAAAACTCGCCTCTTTTGTGTATTTGAACGATTTTCTGCAAATAATCTCGACAAGCTCCTGTTTCATATCCATGCTGTTTCATTCCTCGTTCGTATGAAATTATAAAGAACGTCAACCAAATTTAGAAGACCAGCCGGTGCTTTCCGCAATAAATATATAATCCCGTCGGATGGGATAGACAGGCCAGGGTTATATTCAATTTCGATGCCAAATCTACGGCCAGCGAAGTGGGGCGTGAAAATGCCAGCACCACCGGAATTCGCGCCCGTGCCGCCTTTTGTACCAGTTCATAACTGATGCGGGAAGACAGCGTCAACAAGACGGCGTCATCAAGCCTGCCGTTTAAAAAGAGCTTTCCGACGGCTTTATCCAGCGCGTTGTGTCGTCCCACATCCTCAGCTACGGACAGCAGCTTGAAATCAATCGTATATAGAGCAGCCGCGTGAGATGCGCGGGTTTGATTCCGTAAGGGTTGGTTTTGGGAAAGATTTTCAAGGCGGTTAAGCGCCGCAGCAGCGTCCAGGCGAGTATTGTCTTTCAGCGGCTGGATGATCTGATGAAGGTCCTTTACGATTTCTTTTCCGCAAATGCCGCAACTGGTCTGGCTGATAAATCCACGCCGGTCCAAAATATCGACAATCTTGTCCCGTCTTGATTTTTTCAATGTGACGGTGACCACATTGGCATCGTCACCCTGGCAACAGGATAGGGTGTTGACATCTGCCGGTGAATCCACCAGTCCTTCGGCCAAACAAAATCCGGCGGCATGTGCCAGTTCGTCTCCAGGTGTCCGCATCACCACGGAATACGGTTTTCCTTCAACACGGATCGACAATGGCTCTTCACCGATGAGGCGGTGTTCGGAAGATGCATGGGTATTCTGATCCCAGTACAATACCGTATGTTCAAGGAATGCCTCTAACAAAATGTCTCCTTTATATGCGTTCCATTCGAGTATTTCTTCGATTAAAATCTTGTTATTTGATGTTAATCTCGAACAAGTCGTAAGTTTTTGCCGAGAAAGATTCTACATGATCGCCATCCGATGTCAATGAATGTTTGTTGCTTCAGCAAGCGCAAGCGCAAGCTCAATAAAAATTTAGCTTGACAAATCAAACGGATTAGCTAAAAATAATAAATTTATTAAATCTTGGAAGAATTCAGGTGCCTCAAAAGGAGTTGAAAAAAATGTACGCTATCGTTAAAACCGGCGGGAAGCAATATAAAATACATGAGGGAGATATTATTCGGGTCGAAAAAATCCCGGGAGAGCCCAACAACCCGGTTTCGCTCGATAAGGTACTGATGTTTTCAGACGGTGAAAATGTCCGTATCGGGCAACCGGCGCTTGACGACGTAACGGTAAAGGGACATATCGTCGAACAGGGCAAAGGGAAAAAAATCATTGTTTTCAAATACAAGCGCCGTAAAAGATATCGACGCAAGCAAGGCCACCGGCAACAATATACAGCGATCAAAATAGATCAAATCGAAGCTTAAAATTGCACGTCGTCACATTTTCTATTCATAGATCTGACACAGATCCGATGACGACACAAAATAGAAATCAGGAGTTCGGATAATGGCACATAAAAAAGCAGGCGGCAGTTCCAGAAACGGTCGAGACAGCCAGGGGCAGCGCCGGGGGATCAAACGATACGGCGGCCAGAGCGTAAAAGCCGGCAGTATTCTTGTCCGTCAACTGGGAACCAAAATTCATCCCGGCGACAACGTCGGAATGGGCAAAGACTACACCCTGTTTGCCAAGGCAGATGGTATTGTTACTTATGAAAGACTGGGTCGTTCTCGTAAAAAAGTAAGTATTTATGCAGAGTGAAATTTATTGATGAAGCCAAGATTACCGTGCGGTCCGGCAGCGGCGGCAAAGGATGTGTCAGCTTCAGGCGAGAAAAATTTGTGCCCCGCGGAGGACCGGACGGCGGCGCCGGCGGTAAGGGCGGCGATATTATTTTAAAAACGACTTCCAGGAAACGCACCCTTTACCATTTTAGATTTCAGAACCATTTCAAGGCCGAAAACGGCACCAACGGCCAGGGCAAGCAAAAGACCGGCAAAAACGGTCAAAATCTCATCATCGAACTCCCTCCGGGAACGTTAGTGTTTGATGCAGATACCGGACACCTTATCAAAGATCTCGTCAGCACTGACGAAACATTTGTCCTTTTAACCGGCGGCAGAGGCGGTCAGGGCAATACGAAATTCAAGACATCCACACATCGAACCCCCCGATTTGCCCAGCCCGGCGAACCCGGTGAAACCAAAACTTTAAAACTCGAGCTTAAGCTTTTAGCGGATGTCGGGATTATCGGCCTTCCCAATGCCGGCAAATCCACGCTCATTGCCGCTATCTCGTCCGCCCGCCCCAAGATCGGCAATTATCCGTTTACCACATTGACCCCAAGTCTGGGAGTGGTCCGAATCAATGGCGCGGAACCTTTTATCGTCGCCGACATCCCCGGATTAATCAAAGGGGCGCATCAAGGAACCGGGCTCGGTACGAAATTTCTCAGGCACATCGAACGGACCCGGATTCTGGTTCATCTTATCGATGTTTCTGCCATTGATCCTGACGATCCGCTTTCCGGATATGATACCATCAACCATGAACTCGCCATGCACAATGAAAAGCTTGCACAAAAGCCTCAAATTGTTGTACTTAATAAGATGGATCTTCCGGGAGCCCGCCAAAGGGCCGAAATTTTTCAATCCGCGCTAAAAATGAAAAAAACAATCTTAATATCTGCGCTGACCGGACAAGGGCTTGCTGAATTAACCACTCAGATTGTTCGGCGGTTGGACCGCGATGATGAATGAAAATCGAACATTGATTATTGATACTGTTAAACGCGTAGTGGTGAAAGTCGGCAGCAATGTCTTGACCCAGGATCATGGCTTGAACTTAAACGTCATGCGATCCATCAGCCGGCAAATCTGCAACTTGATTGACGCCGGAATCGAGATTATTCTGGTCTCTTCCGGGGCCATGGCTTCAGGGGTGAAAAAAATAGGCCTTGATAAACGTCCCGAAGAAATTCCCAAACGTCAGGCCGCGGCTGCCGTAGGACAGGCCGGGTTGATCATGGAATATGAAAAGGCTTTTGCCCGCTATCATAAAAAAGTCGCCCAGATCCTTTTGACCGGTGAAGACCTCAATAACCGCAAACGATATCTGAATGCCCGAAACACCCTTTGTATGCTGCTGTCATGGCATGTAGTTCCTATTATCAATGAAAATGACACCGTGATGGTGGAAGAAATTCAATTTGGAGACAACGACAACCTTGCGGCCATGATTACGCTCTTGATGGATGCGGACATTCTGGTCAATCTGACGGATATCGACGGCCTTTATACGAAAAATCCCCTTACGAACGCCGACGCTGACTTCATTCCCTTGGTCTCCGCTATCGGAGAAGATATTAAAAGGGTTGCCGGCGGTATTCCGGGCGCACTGGGCACCGGCGGCATGCTTAGTAAAATAAATGCCGCCAAAAAGGTTACCGCCGCGGGCATCCCGATGGTCATCGCTAACGGCGGCACATCCAATATCTTAAAAAAGATTTTCTCCGGTAAAGCAGTCGGAACGTTTTTTGCGCCAAAGCAGAAAAAGCTCAAAAGCCGGAAGTGCTGGATCGCCTTCACCCTGAAACCCAAAGGCGCTATCTTAATTGATAACGGCGCTGCCGCGGCAATCGTTAACAGAGGCAAAAGTCTTTTGCCGAGCGGTATTGTGGATGTCGAAGGTGAATTTGGCGTCGGTGCTCCGGTTCAATTCAAAAAAGCGGATAAAGAAATACTGGGGATCGGTCTTGTAAATTACAGTTCCGGCGATATTCGAAAAATCATGGGACTTCAATCGAACCAGATCCAAAACCGTCTGGGACATAAACCCTTTGACGATGTGATTCATCGTGATAACCTGGTGGTTACTGCCGAATGCTGCGTGTGATAATCAGCTATCGAATTTTTTTGATTTTTAAAGGAAAAATATAATGACCATCGAAACTACCATTGTAAACATGGCCAAGTCTGCCCGGACAGCAGCCGCGAAAATGGCCGGGTGCGGTTCAAACCGGAAAAATGCCGCGCTCATCGCCATGGCCGATGAAATAGAAAGCGAAGCATCGACGATTAAAGAAGCCAACCAAATGGATCTTGCACGGGCAAAAGAAATGGGCCTTTCCCCTGCCATGATCGACCGGCTCGCGGTGTCGGATGCAACCATTCAATCCATGGCCAAAGGGCTGCGGGAAGTGGCCGGTCTCAATGATCCTGTGGGCACTTACGGGAAAACATGCCGAAGACCCAATGGGTTGGAAGTGACGAAAATGCGTATACCCATCGGCGTTATCGGCATCATTTACGAATCACGGCCCAATGTCACCATCGATGCCGCCGGCCTCTGCCTCAAAGCCGGCAATGCCGTCATCTTAAGAGGCGGCTCCGAGGCCCTTCATTCGAATCAGACCCTTGCCCGGATTATCGCACAGGTCCTCGGTGAATCCGGCCTTCCCGAAACCGCCGTACAAATCGTTCCTGTCAGAGATCGGGAGGCCGTCAATATTTTACTGAAACAGGATGAATTTATCGACTTGATTATTCCTCGCGGCGGAGAAGGGTTGATCCGTTTTGTCGTATCGCATTCCACCATACCGGTGCTGAAACATTACAAAGGCGTGTGTCATGTGTATGTGGATGAAGGCGCTGATCCGGACATGGCCGAAGAAATTTGCTTCAATGCCAAGGTCCAGCGCCCGGGGGTGTGCAATGCCATGGAAACACTGCTTGTGCATCGATCCATCGCCCAAGCGTTTTTTCCGAAAATGGCAGAACGGCTGGTTCGTGCCGGTGTTGAAATCAGGGGGTGTCCTGAAACATGCAACATTCTGCCGCAAGCAAAAAAAGCAGAAGAAGCGGACTGGCCCGAAGAATATCTCGATCTTATACTGGCCGTCCGGGTGGTCGAGGATATGGATCAGGCTATTTCCCACATTTCAACATACGGTTCGAAACACACGGAAGCCATCGTAACACGCGATTATAAACGGGCCAAACGGTTTGTGCGCGAAGTCGATTCTTCGGTGGTGCTGGTCAATGCCTCCACGCGCTTCAACGACGGCGGTGAACTGGGACTCGGTGCCGAAATCGGCATCAGCACTTCTAAGCTCCATGCTTTTGGCCCCATGGGGGTGGAAGAACTCACCACCACCAAATTTGTCGTCTTTGGAGATGGGCAGATAAGATCTTAGCCCGGCCAAGTAAAAACATAGGGGAATTTTTGAAACATATAGGACTTTTCGGAGGTACGTTCAATCCAATTCATTTAGGGCATGTCCGGGTTATTCGGGAAGTAAAATCGGGTTTTGACCTGGATGAAATTCTGATTATCCCCACAGCACTCCCCCCGCATAAGAAATCAGAAAACGTGATAGACGCAAAAGACCGGCTTGAAATGATCCGGCTTGCATTTTCAAACGATCCGGATTATGTAATTTCCGATGTGGAACTGAAACGCTCAGGGCCTTCCTATACCATCGATACGGTTCGGTATTTCACGACGATGTTCCCCGAAAGCACCAAACTTTACCTCATCATGGGGCTGGATGCTTTTTTAGAAATAGATACCTGGAAATCCTATAAAGAACTTTTCCTGTTGATTCCCTTTATCGTTATGTTTCGAAAATTTGGCGCAAAAGACGGTCAGACATCGGGATCAGAATCTGTAGGAAATTATCTCCGGTCCAGAATTTCGAAGGGATACACGTTTTCCGGTTCTCAATCGACTTATATTCATAACCAAAAACAACCGGTTTTTGTTTTCGATGTCTCGCCTGTGGATATTTCATCCACAACCATTCGCGAACATATCAAAAAAGGGATTTCAATCAAGCATCTGGTACCTGAAATTATTGAGGATTTTATAAAAACCAAAGGACTTTATCTATGACGGATACGCCCAAGTCTCCTCCGGACACCGATCTTGATCTTTATATCCAAGCTGTTTTGGGGAAAAAAGCAATAAACCCGGTGGTTCTTGATGTCCGGGGATTAACATCTGTTTCCGATTTTTTTATTATCTGCAGCGGCCGTTCCAATCGTCAGGTGTTAGCCATTGCGGATGATATTCAGGTAAAATTGAAAAAACATGGTATAAAACCGATGAGTGTCGAAGGCAAAAAGGAAGGTCACTGGGCTTTACTGGATTACGGTCATATGGTTATTCACGTTTTTTACGAACCGGTTCGCACGTTTTACGACCTTGAAGGCCTCTGGATCGATGCAAAAAGAATAAAAATTTGATGAATTCGCCTTTTACGAATTTATCAAATTTAAAATTTTACTTTTTTCCAAGCAACTGATGGCAGTCATCCAAGGTATTTCATTCTCTTTGTTATTTCCCTGCAACATCTTGCCCGCAGTGTTTACAGATTTTGGCTCTTTTCTTTATGATCTCCGCGCAAAAAGGACATTCACGAGTGAAATGTCGTTCGTGGATCTTTTTCACGGATGCATCGACTTGTTTCTGAATAATTTCATTCCCGAATCTGGCAATCTTTATGGGTTCTATGGCTTCAAGCTCTCCGATATCGCCGACCATTTCCGCCGCTTTTAACCGGACCCGCTGGGGTTGGGCCCCGTCGAGAAGCAGCGTTACCACCGTAACGGAATCTTTGGACACATAGGCGTCCGCAAGTATGGAAAACCCTATCTTGGTTTTTTCTTTTAACATTTCCTGCTCGGCCAAGACCTGTTCGTCAACGATCTGTCCCGTGCCTCCCATCGGGCTGAATACGGGTATATATTGAAACTGCTTCGTGCCCGGATAGTTTATGCACCGGTAAGATGCACATTGAGAATAATTTTCCTCCATATTTTGCCATCCCCGGACATAGAGAGAACATTCGTCGTTGAAACAAACAAACAGGTAAGGCGTTCCCCACCCAAGACCGTCGGAAAAATCAAAGGGAGGAACCTCCCATATCGTCATCACGGCGCCACAGTGGGGGCACAGGGGTTTTTCCTGACTGAGTACTTTTTCCAAAACTTGCTCTTTGGTTTCAAAGGCCATTGATTATCCTCCGATTCATTGAATATAAAAGTCGGTTTTGTGCAAAATCCTCGCTGATTTCAATTTCAAGTATTCCAAACTCTAACTATTACCATTAAATATTGATTTGCAACACATTATTATGTTGTATGGATCATCCTTTTTTGCGATTGTATGATAGTTTTAAAATCGAGATAAAATCATCGTGACCATAAGGATCAGACGATATTTAAACGGGAGGTGACGGTCGATGAACGAAATTCGGTTGCGGATAGGGTTGTATATACAGCTGCTGCTCATTCCTTTGGTGATTCTGATCGCCTGGAGCACGGATAGTCATGGCGGTGGGAAAAAGAAAATTCAAAAAGATGCATGCGCACTCGTAACCCAGGATGAGATAGACAGCCTGTTTTCGGCGCCCGTGGGCCCCGGGCGTTCCGTCGCCAGCATTTCCGGCTTCCCGGAATGTGTATGGCCTGCCAAAGGCGTGCCAAAATTTATGCTTCACATCCTGCCTTCCTCATCCGGTAAAATTACTGAGGCCATCAACCCCGGTCAAGGATACCGGGTTTATAATATCAAAGGACTCCGTGGTGAAGCGGCGGTGGCGATTCAGCAAGCAAATCCCAAGTACGGCATAAAAGAGGGCGTTGCCATATTCGCAATCAGAGCAAAGAATTTTACCCTGTCCTTCAGTCCTGTCAACCTGGACATACAAGAAGGTTCTCCGAAATTCGAAGTGTTGAAAAAAATTGCCGACAAGGCGTCGGGAAGAATTTAAGCACGCGTAAGCGCCTGATCTGATTGTATTTGTTCATGAGATAATGGTACATTTTGCTCCGGGATCCCGTTTTCATCCCAGCCGCGAAGGGCATAGTAATCTTTGAGCATTGCCGCCAAATCTGTTTCATTGACGACATGCCCTGTTTTTAGCATTTCTTTGTAAAAGCGACGGGGAAGTCGATCATCTTCAGGCAAGAGCCCTTCCCGGAGGTTAAAGCAGCGCGTCAGCGAAGAGAGCTCCGAAGCGATTTTCTGCAATACCGCTTTGTCCGATTTTAAACCGGTGGTCATTTCAATGATCTGCCCCAGACGGTCCCAAGGATAGATATCTCTGAAAAACCGGCATAAAATAAGTGTATCCATAAGAATCAGGCGGTCTTCGAAGTCGATCATCAGTTCGGCCTTGCCGTTTACGGCGTCAGGATCGATCATCCCTTTTAATTCGGGATTGTGAAACGTCGCTCTCAGGTGGCAGGCACCCCGGTCCGAGACGCAAAATGCCAACCCGCTGCCCTTGAGTACCCTGGGATCATAACCCGGCGGCTCAAGCCCTTTCACGTGCACTGCCGCATCCTCCATATCCCAAACCTTTGCCGCATATTTAATTCCCCGGGCCAGAATGTCACCGATGCCCTGTCTGCCTGCAACTTTTTTAAGCAAACCGGCAATGGCATCGACATCACCGTAGTCGATCCTGAGATCGACTTTTTTCCTTTTCGCTGCTTCAATGGTCAACCCGCAGAGATTCCCTGCAGATATGGTATCCATGCCCAGACGGTCACAAACATCGTTTAAATACGCAATTTCCTCGATGCTGTCGATCATGCAAAGCCCGCCAAAGGCAAATATGGTCTCATATTCGGGCCCTTCGATCCTCAGGCCGGCATGGCGGCCGTTTATCACCGTGGTCATTCTGCCGCATGCGATAAAGCACTTTGCGCAGGCCCTCGGCTGAACACGGCACTGACGGTGCAGGGCCTCGGCACTGATATTTTCCCATCGATCGAAAAAACTTTCCGACCAGTATTTCGTCGGAAACGCCCGCGATTGGTTAGTGGTTTTTACCATGTTGGGCGTCCCCATTTTTTTTAAAGTTTTGGCCACAGGATGATCTCTCGATTCATGAGCAATTTCTCTGGAAAAATGTTTCACCGCTTTCGTGTCGAAAAGAAGGCGCCTTTGGTCGCCCATAAACACGACGGCCTTGAGATGTTTCGATCCCATTACCGCTCCGACCCCGGTTCTTCCTGCGGACCGCCAGTAGTCATTTTCGATGACCGAAAATCGAATCCGGTTTTCTCCGGCGGGTCCGATGACAACGGCGCCTGATTTTTCCGTTCCGGAACCCGCAGCGCCGAACCTCTGGTTCACGGTATCTTCGGTTTCATAGGTGTCCATGCCCCATATACCGGCCGCATCGAAAAATTCGGCACCTTCGGGATGCACCAGCACCACCGTAGGGCGCCGGGCTTTGCCGGTGATGACGATGGCGTCGAACCCCGATGAATCCACAGCTTCCGGGACTTTTCCGCCGGCATAGGATTCGGAATAAAAACCGGTCTGAGGCGACTTTGTAAAGACGCCGTACCGGCTCGATCCCCATATCCTGCTGTTGGTAACGGGCCCGGTGGCAAAAATCAGGTGGTTGTCCGGCGATAATGGATCGACGCCCGGAGGGTTTAAAACATAAAGAAGATAGGACGCCAGGCCTTTCCCGCCAAGATACCGCTCAAGTATGCTGTCGCTTAGCGAAAGGATATTATATTTTTCTTCGGTCAGGTTTATGTTGATATATCTGCCGTAGAAGCCCTTCATTGCGGATTCTCCAATCAGCCAAATCTTGCTTTACTTTCAAAGTGATAACAGCGCCGGATTATGGCACAACCATCAAGGGTTGTAAAGCCTTGCGCACCTTATAACAGAATCATTAAGGACAAGTTCTTTTTATCTCGGTGCAGCGGAGCGACGGCTTGTGTCTCTTTTCAACCGAATGACTGTCTGAAGGGCTTTAGCACGCGTTAGCCCGAACCGAATAAAATGATGCCTCGAACAATGAGGGGTATAATTGGGCGACAAAATATTCTAAACAACTCAGGCACGGTTCGGGCTTTCGGGTGCTTAATCACAAGTTTCAGTCGGTTGAAAAGAGACACAAGCCGTCGCGGAGCGTTTGTATCATATTCAAATACCTGTGCCCGTTAGAATCTCCGTTTCACAATTGACACATCTCTGCCTTTTTTCTAAAATTATAATCGGTTGTTTTTTTATCCATCGACAACACGACAAGCAGCCAAGGACAGCGTCAACGGCTGACAGATAATAAGGAGGTAAAAAATGAAATGTGATCGATGTTCGGAAAGCATCAGCGCCGGAGAAGAAAAGGAGCATCACGGACAGGTTTTGTGCGAAGACTGTTATATGGATGCGTTGTCACCGGCCAAAGCATGCGACCCGTGGGCCGTGCACAGCGCCCAGTCCTTTGCAAAATCCAAAGGCGGATCCGTGGAACTCAATGAGACCCAGAAAAATATCTTGCGTCTGTTAGAGGAGACAGGCGGCGCCGAACCCAAAGACATCATCCATCAGCTCGGCATCAATACTGCGGATCTCGAAAGAGAAGTTGCGTCGCTCCGACATATGGAGAAGTTAAGGGGCGAACTCAGAGACGGGAAAAAATATTTAATGCTCTGGTAAGCGATTACGTACTTTCTTGTACGCATTCAGGGGGTGCGCTTGCCCCGTCAGGAACGTGCCTCATCATACCCAGCGGCCGGGGATTACGGTTTTACAGAATTTGCACCGATTCTTATCCAGGTTGAAGGTCGGGATGAAATACCCGGTCCGTTCAATGAGCAATTTGCTGCAGTGGTGGCAATAGGTATTGTTCCCTTCGGGATAGGAAGCGTTTCCTACATAGACATAATGGATGCCTTCCGACATGGCCAGCTTACGGAATCGAATCAGGGCTGAAACAGGGGTCGAAGGCAGTCGATCCAGTTTATATTTGGGGAAAAACCGCAAAAAATGAAGGGGATAATCCGGGCCCAGGTTTTCAAGAATCCATCCGCACATCTTTTTGACCATCTCATCGTCATCTACATACCCGGGAACCACCAGATTCGTCATTTCAAAATGTATACTTTGTTCATGCAGGGTTTTAAAGGTCTCCAGCACCGGCTGAAGCCGGCCGCCGTTCAGTTTTCGATAGATAGCGTCGCTGTAAGATTTGAGATTGACGTTGGCGGCATCCAATACCTTGCATAGCGCCAGCAGCGGTTCCCGGTTGATATAGCCGTTTGAAATCCACAAATTGAAGACCCCGTTTTCTCTGGCCAGTCGTGCGGTGTCGATCATATATTCAAAAAATGTAACCGCCTCCGAATAGGTGTACGCAATGGACAGGCATTTGCTTCGCTGCGCGGCTTTAATGACATCTGCCGGAAAAAGCTCGTAATGCCTCACTTCGTGCGGTTTGGCCTGAGAAATTTCCCAGTTCTGGCAGTTCAGACAGCGAAAGTTGCAGCCGGCGGTGGCAATGGAAAAGGCGTTTGACCGCGGCTTGAAATGATAAAGCGGTTTCTTTTCAATGGGGTCCACGTTCACGCTGCAGGGGTTGCCGTAGGTTAAGCTGTATAAGATGCCGTCCATATTGACCTTGGAACGGCATACACTTCGGTCGCCCGGAGATAGAAGGCATCTGTGGGGACAGATACCGCACATCACCAGTTTGTCATTCAGTTTGGTGTATAAAAATCCCTCGTGGGACCATTTCCACAAGGTCTCGGGCGCATCCCCTTTGAAGACATGGCCTCGGATATCGGACGGCCCGGCTGCCATACCTGTTTTTTCAGAAAAAGGCCAGAAGGCCCGGGCGGGTACGGCGCTGCATAAAAGTCCCGCGCCGAAGTACAGAAATTGACGACGGTTAAACGTTTTCATAGCTTAAAAAGGTAACCGTTAAACTCAAAAACTTGAGCCCGATCAGGCCGGCTGCCGTCCAAATGATGCCGAAATAGGGTATCAAGACGACGTTGGCGATCAATGTGCCGAAAGCCGCCCCGATGAGATCGGCGGAAAAGGTCTGCGTCACCGCGGGCGCATCTCCGCCTCTTAGATAGAGTGCCACCGGAAACTGAAACCCGCAAATCAGCGACACCGAAAACCCGAAAACCAAATAAGCGGCCACCGGCAGCTGATGGCCGGCCAGCGTTACTGCTACTATCAGCAGCCCCATGAGAACCATCAGGAGGCCGTCGGTAAGCATAAGGGTCTGTTTGCTTCTCTTTCTGAATCTATCTCCGAACCAGGCGCCGGGCAAAAGACCGGCCAGAAAAACAGTAACGATCAGACCGATCTGAAAATAAATATATCCAAAAAAGATTTGAAAAGCAAATATTACCAGGATTTCACTTCCCATTACCATAAAGCCGGTGGAAAAAAGAACGAATTCTTCCAGATGGATGCGAAAAAGGTAGACCATGCAAAACAGCAGCAAAACCACAATAAAACCGGTCGGTGAAGTGGAAAACTTTGCAAACCATTGCAAAAACATAAGATGCATGAGCTGGGGGATATCATCGATGTTTTTGGGCGTCTTTGGATCGATGAGGGAATTTAATCGCTTAATTCTTTCAGACGTCACATTGCCGTAATAGTATCCTCTGATATATCGCGTTGGGATCCCTTTTTGATCCAGAAGTTTCGGGATATCGGTGTTGATGGGCCGGAAACCGCACAGAAAAAAAGTTTTTTGTCCGGGCAGCAACAACACATGACTGAAATAATCTCTGACGGTATTATACAATGAAGAAAGTTTTTGGCGCTGGGGTTCTGCCAGGTAATTTTCGAATCCCGCCATGGCAAAACTCAGCACCCCATTTTGGGCCAGATGACGCCTGGCCAACGCAAAAAATCGATCGGTATAGAACCTGTTGATCTGAAACGTATCCGGCTCACTCAAATTCACGATAATGGCATCATAGATTTTCTTCGATTTTTCCAGATATGCTCTTCCGTCCTGGTGAATGACCCTTAAACCGGGAATTTTTTTGATCAGGCCGAATCTGAATTCAACATCCGCCACTTTCGGATCCAGTTCCACGTAATCCACGGATGCCGGTCGATATTTTTCAAGTTCGGCCATCATACCGCCTTGAGCGGAGATCAAAAGAACATTTCTCGCCGTATCCACTTGGGACAAAGGATAATGGATGGTTTCTTCGGCCATGTTCAAATTTTGACTGCTGAATAACGGAACGCCCCCCACCAACAGCGTATACTGTTCCTTATCCTTTAAAACTTGAATTCGCCCATACCGGGATTCACTGTAATATACCGGCTTGCCTTCAGGTGGAACCAGGGACAACGGCTCTAAAAACATACCGGCCCCCAGCACGGCAAGCGTTATGGCTGCGCCTAAATAGACCGAAAGCCGGTGCCGGGAAAAATGATGAAAGAGAAAAAGTGCGGACAATAGCAGCGGAATATTGGCCAAAAACGCGGCGGTCAGCGGAGAAACCCAAAAAACAAGGACAAAGGAAAACAAAGCACCACCGGAAACATCTCCCAAATTATCCGTAATATAAATGCGCGCGCCGGGATAGCCCGGATTTAACGTTCTGATGACGAAAAGACTGTAAGGCAGAACAAAACCGATTATCAGGCAATAGGGGGCCGTGGCCAGGAAGGAATAGATTAAAATGGAATAGAACCCCACGGAACTTCCATAGATAAAAAAGACATCGCGAAGATACCGGACAGCCAGAATCAAAACGCAGGGCAACCCTGCTAAAAGCAAAGAGAGCCAACCCAGTCGGATTGCGGTAGCGGCCCATAAGCTTCGAGTGATTCTGTGGGATAGAATCGTGCCGATGCCGCCCAGAATAAGCCAGTTAAAAAGAATCAGGGCGATAACAAACTCGTTCCCTTGGAATTGGGCCAGAAATTCACGAATGATCAACAATTGGGTCACAACGGATGAGATACCCGTAGCGATGACCACCCGTGTTATGACACGCTCATTTCTCCTCTTCAAAATATTGAACCTGGTAAGTCGAAATATCGAGATGTTCCGTTTTCCAGGTGTCGGCGGACAGTCCGGCTTTCATGCAAAGATGGGAAAGAAAACTTTCAGGTTTCGGCAACTGCTCCCACACCTGGGGCAAAAAAGTGGCGCCGAAAGGTCCTTTTTTAAGAATAACCCCATCGACATGAATCCGCAACTTGGAGATCAACTCATTACTGTCCTTATATTCCAAGGGCCGGGGTTCGGTAAGGATACTGACTTCGATATCCACACGGTCCAGCTCATCTGCTTTCAAAGGGGAAAAACGGGGATCATGGAAAGCGGCATTGACGGCATTTCGTTCGACCCCGGCCACAAGCGAATCCCTCCCTTCCAGGTTGCCGATACATCCTCGCAACTGCTGGTTTATGGTCAATGTGATGAAGGTGCCCCTTTTCTTCTGAAAAGCCGGGTCTGCCAAAGCATCCGGATCGACTTTGGCCGAACGTTTGCCAAGCTTTTTGGCAATGGTTTGCCGGGCCAGTTTCACCAGAGTCTGGCCCTGGCGTTCATTCAAAGATTGGAAAGAACCCCCATGGTTGTTCATATCAGAACCTCCGTAAAAGGCGATGGATGCATAGCCGACAACCCTTAAACGATCTCCGGCGGTGTCGCCGCTGTTGGAATAATGAAGAAGAACCGGCTGCCAGTGGCGGCGGCGGGCCATGTCCATAAGAACCAGAATCGGCACTTTGCCGCAAGCGGCATTCTCACGCTTTTTCAATTTGTCGGTGTTCAACGTCAAGATGCTTTCAATGGTTCCCTGATCCGTCGCAATGGCTTTTTGATAAGGCAGATAATGGGATAAATCCGAACTGGCCACGATCAGGGTGTTTTGATCCACCAAACGATCAAGGGCCCCCGATGCCTGTTCAGCCAAATTTTGTCCCCGGCCGAACACGACCGGAATGAATTTAAATTTTTTAAAAAAATACTGAAGATATGGAAGGACCACTTCCACGGAATGTTCGAGACGGTCGGACAGCGGGATCGCCCGGAAGAGATTCTTATTTTGGCGCAGTCGGGCGGCGTCTGGATCCAGTCGAATCCGGCCCAGAGGCGTTTCCCAGGCAGCTGCGTCACTGACGGCGCAACCTTCAAAACCGATGCGATGATCCGGTCCCATAACGATGATCCTGCTGAACCGATTCTCGTTGACGGCCAGTGAAATGTGGGCCGCCGTCCATCCGGCATAAACATATCCCGCGTGGGGAATGATGAGGGCCTTAAGTGAGGTATTCGGCGGGTGATTGAAGTGGGCCGGCTTAACCCGGCTGACATACTGCTTAATCAAAGCCGAAAGTTTTTCTGAGGTATCCGGATAAAAACTGCCGGCAAATGCCGGTTCACGGATGCCGCCGGCATGCGCCGGCGGACACGGTGCAATAAAATATGCCGGCAAAAAAGAAAGGAGCGTCATTAAAAGAACACTTATTATTTCGTGCTTTCGTTCTTTCATGTTTTCGTGACGGGTCTTTGGTGAATATTAAATACATTATTCACACATTGTCCTGTCAAGTCAAGATCCGCGAACCTTCAAGAAAACGATTTTTTGTAGTATCCGCTTCAGGCACCGAAACCCAGGTAGGCAATGAGCAGGCATTCCAGCACCAGATGGGCCAGAATCGCCAAACAGGCGTTTTTTCGCTTGATCGTCCAAAACGTCAATACCCCGCTCCAGACGAACATGCCCAGCATTTCAGGCCAGGGTTTATTAAAATGGTAGACCCCCTCAAATAAAGGGATCAGCAACCAGGCGTTGGGAGGCAAGGAACGCGGAATATGATAGGCCAGCAAACATCGGTGCATCAGCTCCCATCCGGGAAACCAGGCTGACAGCCAGATTAGGCGGCGGCCGATGTTTATTCTGCGAGGTCTATAGTAATCGGCCAAAGACGGTACCAGTGGAATGACACCAATCACCAGCACCATGCCCGCCATTAACGCGAATGCGCCATACCATTCTTTTCGGCTGAGGTCCCTTATATCCAGCCAGTGTAAAATCTCATTGGGATTTTTTGCTGAATATACCGTCAATAGATACAAAACCACGGGAACGGAAAACCAGAAAATGAATCGATACTGATTTGCGGGCAATGAAAATTTGCCGAGGTGGTCGACCAACAAAACCATTGCGACATAACACACGCACAAATAGGTCAGAAATTTATTGATCAATCGCGTGTGTGTGGTCATAGCGTCAATCATTAACTTGTAGGACTTTCGGGACCGCTAATTATTATGTACAATATCGGAAGCTCGAACCAGTGTTGCCTTTTTTTCAAGTTCCGGCAGCATTTCACGAAGGATGTTGTAAGTTTCGGGGTGCGGATGTGCAATGCCGACCGCTTCGCCATGACTTTCGGCAATCAATATGAGCCGATGGATTTGATTACGGATAAATTCAGCTTCCGGTTTATGATCGATAAAAACGTCTTTTTGCGCAAAAGGAACTCTGAAAAGGTGCGCCGTTGGTTTGCAAAGGGTATCCGGCGTGGTGCGACTGTCAATAAAGAAAAGCCTTTTTGCCTTCAACACCGAAAAAATCTGGTTGAGTTGGGGGGAAACCGTCGTCATTTTTGACCCCATATGATTATTCACCCCTGTTATGAACGGAAAAGTATCCAGGTCCTCATTGAGCTGGCCGATCAGTTGGTCCGGTGTCATGGAGGTCAGAAGAACCCCGGGGCCGGGGTTTATCGATGGATACTCATCCGGCTCCATGGGAAGATGGAGCATCACATCGTAACCTTTTGAATGAACGGATCTGGCAATGCTTTTATCATAGGGGCTGTAAGGAAGTATGGAAAATGTTAACACCGCGTGAAGTCCCAAGAATTTTTTGGCGATGGTTTTGTCGTATCCGATATCATCAATAATAATAGCGATTTTGGGTAACTTTCCGATGGCTTTGCGTGGTTTTTTCGGAAGCGGTTCGCGAGGCGATATATCATTTTTGGGGTAGATCTCGAACCTGGGCGAGCCGGCAACCCGGGATTTTGTCACCGACGGGCCAACATATCTGCTTGACATGAAATGGCTCAAGAGCACTCCGGCCACGGCAACCAGAAATAACAAAATGCCGATCCCTGCAACAGCCCGTATCATGTATGTACCCAAAATACTGCGCTTTTTCGTCTTTTTTAGCGTTTTCTTCGGCCGCCGTCGCGTACGCTTCGCCATACTTAATTCTTGACACCTTTGAAAATCTGATAGCTTAAAAGAACATCCAGCGCGCGTGTCACCTGATTATCCGCCTGCAGTTGCTTAAGGTTAATCCTGCCGTAAATAAAGACCGGTTTTTGGACTTTTTGTTTCTTTGGGGCTTTTTCTTTATTTTCTCCTTGTTTTTTATGATTGTTTTCCTTTTCAGGCACTGCTTCGAGATGGTTTTTGAGATCTTTTTCCCTGATCATGCTCTCGTTGACTAAAGACGTATTTTCCTTATTAATGAACCGCCTTTTGACGATGATATCCGGTACGATTCCTTTGGCCTGAATCGAGCGGCCACTGGGTGTATAATATCTGGCAATCGTCAATTTAAGCGCGTAACCGTCTCTCAGTCTTTCTACGGATTGGACGGACCCTTTTCCAAAAGAGGTGGTTCCCATGATAAGTGCACGTTTTTGATCCTGGAGAGCCCCGGCAACGATTTCCGAAGCGCTGGCAGTCCCGCCATTGATTAGAACGACAATGGGATATGTCCGTTTTATTTGATTCGGAGTTGCTTTAAAAACCTGGTTGTTTTTTTCCTCCCGCCCCCTGATGGAAAGGATCGTCCCTTTATCAAGAAAAAGATCTGAGACCTCTATCGCCTGGTCGAGAAGTCCTCCCGGGTCATCGCGGAGGTCAAGAATCAACCCTTTTAACGGGGTTTTTTCGGATTCGAGTTTATCCAGTGCCGCAACGAGATCTTCGGTCGTATTTTCTCTGAAATTGGTTACCCAAATATATCCGTACCCGGGCTTCAACTCAACCGCCTTGACGCTCTCAACGGGAATAATATCCCGGATGATTTTGAAATCAATTGGTTTTTTACTTTCTTCACGCGCGATGGTGACCGTGACTTCGGTCCCTTTGGGGCCTCGAATCAGTTTAACCGCTTCCCGTAAATCTCTTGTGGGTTTCCCGTTGACCTTGATAATTCTATCTCCGGCTTTGATTCCTGCTTTGTAAGCCGGTGTCCCTTCAATGGGAGAAATCACGGTAACAAAACCGTCCTTCAGAGTGATACTCACGCCAATGCCCGTAAACTCGCCCTGTGTGTCGATTTGCAACTCCTTAAAGTCATCGGGAGATAAAAAAGCAGAATGGGGATCAAGACCGCTGACCATCCCTTGGATCGCCTTGTCGATCAAGTCTTTTGAATTCACTGGGTCGACATAATTATTTTCAATCAGCTCAATGACATCGGAAAATAACTTCAGGCCCTTATATGTCTCTGCCCCTTTAGCTGAAAGGTTTCTGTAAAAACCGGATCCGACGGTCCAGAATATAACGGCGATCAACAGCGCCAGCCACAGTTTAATATGCTGTTTTTTCTTAATATTCATAACATTTTCTCCCGACAGCCCGAATCTTTCATCAATCTGTTTTTTCATTCGGTGAAAAATCCGGTCTACCCTTTTTTAATCCATTTCAGCGGATCTACAGGCTTCCCGTGGTGGCGCACTTCAAAATGAAGGCTCGGCCCGATCATTGACCCGGAATCTCCGACCGTGGCCACCACTTCTCCCGCCTCCACGGTATCTCCTTGTGCGGCAAAGAGTTCCTGCGCATGGGCATAAATGGTATAGTAATTATTTCCATGGTCTATGATGATCATATTCCCGTACCCCTTAAACCACCTGGCATAAAGAACGCGTCCATCATAGACCGCATGAATGGGTTCACCTCTATCGGCTTTTATCTCGATACCGCTTTCGAAATTGACGACATTGAGCTTTTTGTTTCGATGAGGTCCGAAGAAGGATATTATTTTACCTTTAACCGGCATTTTAAGCAATCCTTTTAATGCCGAAAAATCTTTTGAAGATTGTTTTTCTTTGGGCTCACCCCGATCAAAATCCGATTTTAAATCGTTTATCGTCTCATCCAGATCCGCCGCCGACCGTTTCAGGGATTCAAGCGCCGCCAATTTCAGCGACCGTTTTCTGCGGATATCATCTAAGAGTACTGATCGCCTTTTTCTCTCATGAGACATCATTTCAATCTGTTTTGTATAATCTGATTCAAGGGCGAGTTTCTCCGTTTTTTTCCGGTTCAGGTCAACCAGGAGTTGTTGCAGCCTCTTTTTGTTGTCCTTAAGGTTTTTCCAAATATTTTCATCATACGCCAGCACATATTCCAGAGCCCTTTTTCGGCGAAAAAGATCATACACAGATCGGGCCGATGCCAGAACATAGATCCTGCCCAACCAGCTCAGCTTGTAAATCGCCACCAGACGCGACGCGGCATACGCTTCACTGGTTTTGATCCTTTTTTGAAGATCATCGGAGTCTTTTTTCGTTTTCAGGATTTCTTTTTCCAAGGCAGCGAGCTCTGCTTTTAGCGACGATGCATTTTTCCTGGCACGGTCGAGTGTCAGATCGATATCGTTCAAGCTGTTGACGACGGCTGTTTCTTTTCTGGTGAACCTTAATAGTTCAAACCTTTTTTTTTCGATCTTTTGGTTGATGCTGTTTGCTTCTTTCTGAAACTTTTCGATGTTGTCCGGGGTGGAGCCGGTCTTTTTCGACTCAGTCGGGATGTCATTTTTTATAATATGCACATATTGTTTTAAATGTCGAATATAACCCACCTGGTTTTTATATTCAATTTTTAGCCATTTCTGCTGGTGTTCGATAATGCTGACCTTTGCGCCTTTTGGGATCTGCATCAAAGAGGGGTTTTCGACGCCGGGTTGCGCCCGAACATTCAGTTGATCAACGGTGATGACGCCGATTTCATTGGATTCCGCGACGGCAACATCATAAGCCCGCAGAACGACAATGATGCCTATAGCGATATAGATTACTGTTTTAAAAACTGTTTTAAAGAAACAAAACACCCGATCCACCCCACAAACATGCTGCTACCCCATATTCCTAAAAATGTCTCCCAGGAAAGAAACCGAATCGTAAAAAGACTTGACGTTAATTCCTGTCCCATATTGGATGAAATGAACATGAAAAGAACGAACAATACTCCCAGGCCGATAATTCCCCCCAGCGCTCCCTGCATCAGACCCTCGATATAAAAAGGGGCTTTGATGAAACCGTCGGTCGCGCCCACCAGCCGCATGATCTCAACCTCTTTTTGCCGTGAATAGAGGACCAGGCGGATGGTGTTGGCAACAATTAAAACGGTCGCCACCAGAAAAAGACTGCCCATTGCAAATCCGGTTAATCTGAACAGGTTGAGAATATTCGTAAACCGTCCCAGCCAAACCTGTCCATATTCGACCTCGTCCACCGGTTGTAAAGATTCCAGACGTGCAGCAAGTTTCCTGATTTTGTCCTGATTCTGGAAAGATGCCTTAAGCCGAATTTCAAATGCATCCGGGAGAGGGTTTTCTTTCAGGTTGTCCAGCAAGGAAGACTGCCGTTTCAATTGGTCTTTCAACCGTTTCAACGCCTCTTTTTTTGAAATGAATTGAACATCTTTTACACCTTTCATTTCCTGAATAGCGCGCTGTACCGCCGTCACTTTTATGTCAGGAATATCGGGTTTCAGATAGACCATTATCCGTATTCCCTTTTTCCATGAATTTACGATAGCGTTTGCATTGATGAAAAACAAAGTGAAAGCACTGGCAATCAATATGGAAATCGAGATGGTGACGACGGTCACGGTACTCAAAAATCGATGTTCGAGAATATCTTTTATGGCCCGTTTGCAATAAATTATCATTTGCGCACATCTTGGGGGGGGATTATGGGCAGTATTCGACCCTGTTTCAGATAAATAACCCGGCCGCCTGTGTTGCGGATAAGCTCTTTATCGTGGGTGGCAATAATAACCGTAGCGCCTCTGGTATGAAATTTTTTTAAAAGATCAAGAATCACATTAGCGCTGTCTTCATCCAAATTCCCCGTCGGCTCGTCTGCAAGAATAATTTTCGGGTCTCCCACAATGGCTCTGGCAACGGCGATTCTTTGCTGTTCTCCACCGGACAGGGTCGGAGGCAGGGAATGAATGCTGTTCTCCATGCCGACGGTCCTTAGTACGCTCCTTATTTTTTTTTCGATGAACCGGCGTTTTTTACCGATTGTCTCAAGAACAATGGCGATATTATCGAATACGGTTTTGGTAGGGATCAACTTGTAGTCTTGGAATATGATGCCAAACTTTCTCCGAAGCATCGGTATTCGTTTATGGGAGATTCTCGACAGATTCATACCGTCGATCAATACCTGCCCCTCTGATACGGATTCTCCATAATACAAAAGCTTTAACAAGGAGGTTTTTCCTGCTCCGCTGGGGCCGGTGATAAAGAGAAAATCATTTTTTGAAATGTCAACGGTAACATCGCTGAGCGCTTTAACGGCGCCGTAGTTCTTATGAACATGGAACAGACGAATTATCGAGCCTTTGCCCTGAGGATCAATCATTCAATCACTTCCTGCCCAATCGCGCGATAGAGTTTTGCCTTTGAGATCTTAAATCTGTATAAGGCATTGTAATAATTCGTCATGGTTTTCGTAAGCAATGTTTGTGCAATGAGCACATCGGTTTGCGTGGCGATTTGTTCCTTATACCGTTCCTGGTTGATCCTGAAGTTTTCCTTGGCTTGTTCAATGGCTGTTTCAACGGTTTTGATCGCCCTTTCGGCCTGCTCGGTCGTCAAGTATGCCGTCTTGACTTCCAAACGGATATTGTCAACAATTTCTTGCTTTTTAATCTTTGCCTGAGACCATTGGGCATATTTTTCTTTAACGCCATATGAGGTTCGTCCCCATTCCCAGAAATTCCATTTCGCCACGGCGCTGATCTGCCATCCGCTGGGATCATATATTCCGGGGCCGCCGTTAACATCCCATTGGGTTCCGCGCTCGAAATAATTTCCCTCAAGATCGACGGTCGGATAGTAATCTTTTTTGGCGAGCTGGTATTGTTTTTGGGAAATAGTGACGTCCAAATCGGCGATCCTGATTTCCCATCGATTTTTTTCGGCCTTGGAAAGACAATATTCAAGGGTCCTGCTAAAAGGCGTATAGGTTAGGATATCTTTCAAAATAACGGGCGCATTGAGTGGTCTTCGAAGGAGTGTATTGAAGTTCGACTCGGCAGTGTTCATGTTGTTTTTTGCGTCGATGAGGTCTTGTTTGGCATTGGCCAATTCAACCTGGGCCTGCAACAAATCGTTCAAGGATGTCATTCCGACCTTATAAAAATTTTCAGCAACATCCTTTTGGGCGCTGATCTGCACAACGGTCTGTTGAGCGACATCATACAGCTTTTGTGTCTGCAGCAGTTGAAAATAAGCATTTTTTGCATCCAGAATAATGTTCTGCCGGGTCATCTCTTCGGTAACTTTGGCTTTATTCAGACCGAGCTTTGCGATATCGTATTGTCTCAGCAATTTAAATCCCGTAAATATCGGTTGACTGAATGACGTAACAAAGCTGTATTGTTTCTCCGGCGTAAATACAAAACCGCCGGTCGTTACGCCATTGTCCAGCCGGTCATATTGATACGATGTGCTGAATGTGGGATAAAATTGCGTTCGTTGTGCTTTTTTTACAGCCTGAGATGCAGCGGTTCCTTCCCGGGTGGATTTTAACCCGAGATTCACCTTTAAAGCGCTTTCAATGGTCTGCTTGAGGGTAAAAATTCTAACAGGTTCCTGCGCATTGGAAGCTTGGGCAAACAGCATCGATTGCATGACAACCAGACAGAACAATAGCCGAATCCAACTTTTTTTAACCATCATTATCTTTTATCCTTGCGTTAAGACAAAATATAAAACCGTTAATCAGCTCCATCCGCTATGATAAAATATTCGTCAATCTTTCACCTATAGCCTTTTCGATCATTAACCAAATCACATGTCAAGGGTTTTTGATTGACCCGCGCGGGGTTAATTGCTATTTGTTTTTTAGAGTTGAAGGAGTGCTGTCACCAGTTTTCCTTACTCAAAGCCTCCGCTGAATCCCATTAAACAGGCTTCTTCCATTTCGGTGGAGGCTTTTTTATATCGAATCAAGGCCTTAAAATCAATAGTTTCCTATAAACCAGGGGACGGTTGAAATTACATTTCATTTGGATTGAATCTCCTTGAGGGTTTTTTGATATGCAGAACTAAAAGGACCGCCCAAAGCGACCGCTTTTCGGGCGGCCGCCAGCGCTTCTTTCTTTCGTCCCTGTTCAAAAAGGATTTGTGCGAGATTATTAAACGCCGAACCCGAATTCGGATGCAAACGAATGGTTTTTCTGAAGGCAGCCTCAGCATCTTCAAGCTTTCCGAGGGCATAATAGCAGTTGCCGATGCCCATCAGCGCCGGAAGACTGCCGGGCCATCGTGTCAGCACGGTTTGGTATCCGTTGATGGCATCTCGAAACCGGCGGGCTTTTTCAAGCCCCAACACGGCTTTCAAAAACAGATCTTCTTTAACGACAGCAGGTAATTGGGTCGGTCGAAGAACAACGATTCCCCAATGATGGCTGCGGGCCCATGTATTTTCAAACACCCAAAACGATAAAATTTCTCGAACGGTATTGCCCGAACGAAGAATCACCCTTTTTTCAGTCAAGTCATAGCCGATCACCAACGCATAATGCCAAACAGGATACCATGACAATCCGAGATTTTGCAAAACAACCACCGGATTCCCGGCAGCCACTTCTTTAAACAGGTCTTCCGGGCCCGGCAACACATAAGCGATTCTGCCGTTTCGACGGGCCGCGCCGATCAATGCGGATTGCAAGCTGCCTTTTTTCTCGGGTGTAAAGACCTCGCCGGTCAATTTTTCCGGCGTTATGGAAAGACCGCTCCATCGGAGCGCCTCGGCAAGGGCTGCAGGACCGCACTGATAGGCCTTTTGAGGGAAAAAGGGGACCCCGTCAAGTTCGAAATGGTCGGGAATGCCGCCTGTTTTTTGCAAAAGTACCGAAGAACGAAAACCCGCGCATCCTGAAAACAGAACACCGGCAAAAATGATCAGAACCCACCCATATGATCGTAAATATTTATGTTTGTTTGCCATGGCAGCTCTCTAAAATCTAAATCCGAGCGTAAAATGAAACCGCCCGGCGCTTTCACCGGGTTTTCTATCCAGTTTATGGCCGTAATAAACGCCGACCGGGCCGATGGGCGTAAAATAGTGAAGCCCCATGCCGATGGAAGAACGAAACTCATCCGAACCTTCGTTGACAACCGCATTTCTGATACTGCCGATATCGTAAAAAAAAGACAGTTCGAAATCAGATCCCAAACCAATCCGGGTTTCGAAATTGCCCAAAATCGAAGTTAACCCTCCCACGGCCTTGCCGGATGCATCAAAACGAAGGAGGTTTTGATCAAACCCCCGTACCGTGGATGTCCCGCCCAGGAAAAAAAGCTGGTCTTCCGGGATGTTGGCCGCACCATCGAAGGGGGTGATATCCCCGATCCGTCCCCTTAGGGCAAACGTTATGTTTTTTATGGGCGTATAATATTTTCGAGTCTCGAAACGATATCTGAAAAAATCATCCAGAGAATCATGGATTCCTTTGGAAACATCCAGGATCAAAGAGGAATAAAGCCCTTTTTTGGGCCGGATAAAGGAATCGACGTCGTTATAGACCAGGGAAGGGCTTATCGTCAGAATTTCTCTGGATCCAAAGGTAATGTCTTCGTCGATGGCAATGGGCTCCGAATCACGCGGGTAGGTGGTTTTATACGAATAAACAAAGGAGAGATCTGCGTTAAATTTTTGATAAAATTTGCGACTGAAGGATATTGAAACGCCCTTTTCTCTGGTGCCGAAATTAGTATTGAACGCCTCTTTCTTTTCACTAAATACGTTAATTGCCGACTTGATTCGGGTTCCCAGAAACCGGGGATCGGAAAAGCCCAAATCTCCCAGATACCCGATCTGGCTGATTTCTCCGCCCGCCCACAGGTGCTTGTTCAATCCAAAAAGATTCCGGTCACCGGAGAGGATATTTGCGTAAAATCCTCTTTCGGTGTCATATCCTCCACCGGTCTGAATATAGTAAGGCTTTCTTTCCTCGGGTTCCGTCAGCAGGTTTACGCTATTCGACTTTTCCTTTAAGCCGAAAGTTTCAAAGCGGACGGTGTCGAATGCATCGATATCGCGGATATTGCGCTGGGAACCCAAAAATTTCTTCAAAGAAAACGGCTCACCCGGATCGAGTTCCATCTCATTTTGTATCACGCGTCTTTTCGTAATAAAATTTCCGACAGATGCGACGTGACCCATTTTCACAAATGGTCCCTGGTCAACCTTATAGGTGACGGCAGCCTCATGAGTGTCCTTGTTGATGATCGCGCTCCCCTTTACATTGACATGGGGGTATCCTTTTTCGGAAATCATTGAAGATAGCGTATTTTCATCGCTTTGCACCATGTAGCTGCGAAAAGGCAATCCCTTTTTCAAATTAACGGCCCGAAGGGCTTCGGATTCCGACAACAGCGCTAGACCGGGAAATGTAACGGATGCCACACGAACTTCGGCACCTTCCGAAATGTTAAACGTAACATCCACGCGTTCCTTGTTTTCTCTGATGTCTTTTTTGATTGCGATATCACTTTTTACCACGACATCGGGATATCCACGCTTCAGGTAAAGGGCTGTTACCGAGCGCTTGTCTTCATCCAGAATTTTTGAAACAAATACACCTTTTCTGAAGATTCCCGGCAGCTTTGTCAAAATCGCATTCTTGATTTTCCCGGCATCCAGCGCGTTGTTTCCGGTAATTTGAACTGAATTTACAATGTATTGCGGGCCTTCAGCAATGATAAATCGGATTTTTCGTATGGATCGACCTCTTTGTTGTTTGATTTCGGATTTCATTTCTATCCGGCAATCTTTATACCCTGCGTTAAGGTAGCGTTTTTTTATGTTTCGTATACTTTTGATCAGACCGAAATCTTTCTCATTGCCCTGCTTAAACAGAATGAGATCTTTTTTCAATCGATAATCCCCAAAGGCCGTGTTGCCCTGAAACTCAATATCATACCGGGGTCCTTCATGAATGTTTAAAGCAATGGAAACATTTTGAGTTTGGGCATCCTTGTCAACAACGCGATTCACCGAAACGTCGGGATACCCTTTTTTTCGGTAGAACAGGATCAGATTTTTGATGTCATTATCGAGATCTTTTTTCCTAAAACGCCTCATAAAATCCGGAACCCACCGTGATTTGTATGTTTTGAGGCGAAATTCGAGACGTTTTTTTGAAAAGGCCCGGTTTCCATTGATGTCAAATCGCCGAACATGAAAAAAATAACCCTTGTCGATATCAACATAGACAATCACGTTTCCGTCCGCAGGATCGTCCTTGACCTGTAAATCAGCCTTCGGCGCGATATATCCTTCCGCTTTGAAAAGCCGAATAACCGCGGCCTTTTTAGCGGAAAACATTTCCGGATGATATCCGTCCCCCGGCCGGAGCTGCATGGCGTTGAGAATTTCTCTTTCCAGCAAAGGGAACTCACCGTTGATCTTGATATCTTTGACGCGGGGATAGGGCGTCACTTGAAAATGAATCGCCAGCCGATCATCTTTTTCGGATGTTTCGAAAACATGGACCGCTTTGAATACTTTCGACGATTTCAAAGCCTCGAGTGAATCCTTGAAGCGTTTGGGTGAAAACGGCTCTCCCTGGCGGATGAAAATGAGATGGTTTACGACGCCAGCCCAGGGGCGCACATCTCCGTTTATCCCTTGAACATCAACAATAATTTTTGACACAATGGGCTCGGATCCGTCCGGTTTCTCTCTTTTTGCATTTGCAGCATCTTGGACAAAAAGGAAGATGAGCATCCACAAAATTACGGCTATTGTTATCTTAACTTTAAGCTGAGGTCGTGTCATCTGAACCAATTTTTCCTATCGAAATTCAAGTCTGAATTGAATCTCGGCGCCATAATTCCCGTCGTTATCCTCAAAGGCGTTCAGCAGCAGCGTTTCAAGCAATTTATATTCCGTGATGACTTTTTGAATGACCTTTGCGCTTTTAGTCTGCACACCGTATTTGACGGTTACCCTTTTGGAAAGCTCTTTGCCCACGGTAACTTTCACCTCATCCGACTCCCCCGCATTTTTAGCGCCATTATATTCTAACGCCACAACATCCAGACCCGTGGCATTTTTGATGTCCTTTTGAGCGTTCTCTGCAAGAACATCGGCAAGCATCTGTTTTGGAGAGAGCGATGAACCCCCCTGTCCCGCGATCAGCTCCTGTGTTGTTTTTCCGGTGATCAGCAAAGACAGAATGTCCTGCTCGCTTTCCGATGGATCTGAAGAAAGATTAAACTTCAGGTTATCCAATGTTCCGGATACATTTAAAAATACGGTCCACTCCCGAATTTTAACGTCACCTTGGATGTCAACCGTCGGCTCTATTTTATACGGGTTTATAAAATCCAAAACCCCTTTTTTGACATGGAACTCATTTCTTCGGAAATATATCGTTCCGGAATCGACTTCAGCCCTTCCGCTGATAAGCGGGTGATTCACCGTCCCGTGTATAGAAAGATCAGGTTTGATCGTCAACAAAGCGATATTATTATCAACCACAAAAGGATCTTTATATCTGATTCTGCAATCTATGCTCATGTTATCGAAAATGGGCCAGGGGGTCATCGACGATTCCAACGGACCTGCCCGTGACGCTTCGCCAATGCTTTCGATGGGATTTAAGCTAACATCTTTAATATACCGTCCCTCAAGAATCGTTACATCTCCTTTTATCAGAGACTTTTCCGGCGAGCCCCGAACATCCAGTTCGGAGTTCAACCGGACATCCAACAGGTCGGGAATGGTAATGGGAAGGTTATCCGCCGTCAACTTGAGTCCGAAGTTTGATAGTCGATAACGATCGAGATCGCCCCTACCTGAAAGCGCGAATCGACCGGCGCCCAGCATTCCTTTGATATTGTCAAACACAACCGCTTTGGAAGTGGCCCGAACATGTCCGTTGACATCGTGAAATTTTTGAAAAAGACCGGGAATCATAACGTTGCCGTTTTCGATGGCGGCATCGAATTCAACAGCCGGTTGCGAACCGTTATCGCGGACATGAAGCGAAATACGGACTGTACCGCCGGCCTCGGAAATGGAATCCGTAACCATTGGAAGAATGCTGAAAGGAATGACTCCGTGGCCGTTCACGTCGATATTTCTCCATAATTTCCCGGTGCCCGAAATCGTGAGATGGCCCTTTTCGAGTAAAGAGAGTCGCATTTTCGGAATCGTTATTTCATCCCTGTTCACGAAAATTCCAAGATCCTTGCCCGTAACCAGTGCCGTATTTTTCCAGAAAAGTGCCAGTCGGGCGATTTTAATCGAACCATCGATGCGTAACGGCGCGCGCAATTTGCCTTTGACGTCGATGATTCCGGTGACGGCGCCGTTGAGTTCTTTGCTGCCGAAAAGCTGTAAATAAGGCGTCAAATTCGTTTGGTCAAAACGGACGGATGTTGAAAAAGATCGGGTCTGCAATTCATATGTTGCCTTCAGGTCAAAGTTCGGTCCGCCGTCAATATACGCGGTTTGATTCTCAACGCCGATGTTAAAGGAAATTTTTTGAAGCTTTTTGTTTGTAAACATCAGGCCGGCGAGAATCGCCTGGCCCTTGAATTTAGGATGTGAAAAGTCACTTTTTCCGGCCAAATTAAAAGATATTTTCCCCTCATTCGTTTTTAAAAATGCTAATTTTTGGATATTTTTAATTGAAATTTCATTGGAGGCCATATGGAGCTCATACTGTTTGTTCAAAGATACCCAGCCTCTCAATACGATTTTCTCTCCCGGAACGACGGCGAGCGTTAAGGGGTCGATCTCGGCGCGATCACCGTCGATGTGCGAGGCCAGGTGAACATCATGGATCTTCTGGATGCCGAAATCGACATTTTTCCCATAAACTTCAAGTTTTCCCTTGGGGTGGGTCATATCCCCTTTAAAACGGCCGTTCAGATCGAATTTTCCTGCCATGCCTTGGACAAAATCATTAAGAGACAGGCTGTTTCCAGCCAGCTCGGCTGTAAAATCAGGATGCCGGAGAAACCGCATGTTCATAGGATCCAAGATTTGAAGGTCCCCGGAAAGATCGACGATGGAATTACCGCTGGTAATTTTTCCCCGATTCAGGGTAAGCCGGCCTTTTGAAAACTGAAAGTTCCCTTCGACGCTGCCGAACCGGACGTTCTTAAATTTTAAGCGATCCCCTCTTAGCCGGGCATCCACAAACGGCTCGCTCCAGGTTCCGGACATCTTTCCGTTTATATTCATCTTTCCTTGAATATCCTTAATACCCAGTTTTGACAGGATCCCGGACAAATCAGGGGCGTTCAGCCCGAAATGAGCCGATAGCTTGCGGGAAAAAACATCATAGCTGCCGTTCATATCATACCGTGCACCATTTGCTTCCGCCGCCAGATTCCGAATCGTGATACGTCCCCCGGCCATGCCCGCCTTTGCCGTCACATGAACATCAATGGGCGCAAGTCTTTTTGCATCAGCCAATTTATCCCCATAAACCTCAAGGGTCGTTTCGGCCCGGAGCGATCTCGGGTCGATCCCTTTGCCTTCAAGGTCAATGATGGCGCGTACGGCGCCTTTTAGACCGGATATTCCCGGCGCCATATTTTCCAATTGAGAGACTTTTTGTCGGATTAAAAATTTGTAGGAGACGGCGTCTGCAACAAACCCTGAAGTCAAGACGTCATCGGAAAATGCCTTGTCAAAATCCACATCACCCTTGATATCGAACCGGCCCCAGGGGGTATTTGCATTTGCGTCAATGATATTCAGATGTTTGTTTTTCAGACGGCCGTTCAAACGAATCCCCTGGATCCGGCGTCCGGCAATCTTCCCTCCTTCATAGCCAAGTTGCAGATCGACATCCGGATTTCGTATGGTTCCCTTTAAATTCGAATCTGCCTGGATTTCTCCTGAAAAACCGGACCCAAGCGCCGCTAAATGAGCGAGTTTGGAAAAAGAAGCCCGGCTTTTTAGACGAAGATCCAAAATGGGGTTTTCTGCAAAAAGATTTTCCACAGTTCCGGTGAGGCGGGCATAAATACCGTCCGTGCTCATGTCAAAAAACAGTTCGGAAACCCGGTCGTTCCGGACATTTGCTTTAACAGATAAATGATCGATGTCGCTTCGAACCCCTTTAATTCGAACGTTCCCCTTGGTCATCCCAAAAAGTATCCGGCCGCTGCGTTTTAACAAATTTCCATCCGAGACCATAAGATTTATGTTCTGAAATACCAGCCGGTCGATTCGGTTCCCGGCGGTTTCTTCGGGGGTATTATACAAAATGGAACCATTCGTGACGCTTAATCGACGGATCAGAATATTCAATGGAAAACCGTCAATTTTTCCGGCTGCCGACGGCTCATGCCCGGGCGTATAAAGTGCCTGAATTAAATTGAAATTGCCAGAACGATCCCGAACCAGATATACATGCGGATTTTCAAGAACCAGATCATGAACGTTCAATTGCCCTTTTAAAAGCCCCATCCAGGATATGCGAATTGAAAATCGATCCAATTCGATCACCTTATGATTTAGGGGACCCGTCAGCAGAACGTGTTTCAGTTCGAGTTCTCCGCGGAGAATGGAAAATCTAATGGATCTCCATGTCAAGGTCCCGGGGATCGCATGGTTCACCCTTGCCTCAATTTTCTCCTTGGCCTGCGGTGTATTCAGGTAAAGCTGAATCCCCAGCACCGCCAAAAGAATAACGGCGAGAACAAAACCGATGACAATTGATACCCGTTTATAGATTTTCATCATATGCGTTCACCCATCGCCTAAATATAGCCAAAAATATTTGATTTTTTTTACTTCGGCGAATACTGTTTACTATATCGACGCATAGAATGTTGCAAGTGTTCAGTGTACAGGAGAGTGATAGCCCCTATTTGCAATCCCCCGGTGCTCCGGTAATAGAATTATCAATCTCGATCGAAAATCTGCTCACCGTATCTCGGATAATTGACCTTCCTGAACACTGCCCCCTGAACTCTGAACACTCAAAACGCTTAAAGACCGCTTGCTCCCTATTGAAATTGTTTGACTCCTTTAGTTAAGGAATTGATATCCAAAGAGCTAAAAAATCAGGCCCGGCGATCTTTCAACAAAGTTAAAAGATGGCATCGACTTTTCCGGACCAATTCTTATCATATACTATTCTTGTCCAAAAATGATATTTTAGATGGCCACGAGTTATTATGCAAAGAAGATTTGTGAACCGAAACCAATATTCCATTATTCCGGTATCTACTTGGGAAACCCTTTTTTATTGACTTTATTTTATAGAATTGATGAATTTGATTTTGTATTGACAATTACATGTAAGGGACAAAAGAGATGGCAGCGATAAACATTGACAACAGACTCATTAAATCTATTGTGCTCCTGCCTACTAAAAGCAAAGTCTATCCATGACCCGGTTCAAAAAGATATCTCTCTGGGCGGCCGCCTGTTTTATTTTCTGTATCGCGCTGGTTTTCATCCTGGCTTTATTTTCAGACAACCTGATCAATCAAAAACCGATTATAGAGAGAATTCAGGCCAAAGCGTCTTCAGCGATCAACGGGAAAGTCACCTTCGAGCGACTGGGGGTATCCTTTTTCCCGCAGCCTCGACTCCAGGTTCTAAAGTGCCGGTTTTCCATTCCTGAAACTGCTGCCGGCACCATGGCATCCGCAGCGATCTATCCGAAAATATTACCCCTTCTCTCGGGAAAGTTTCAATTTTCCGACATAAATTTGAATTCGGCCGACATTAAAATACACCTCAAAGGACAGCCGGAATCAAAAACCGGGCATCATCGACCATTCACCTTAAAAACCATCGAAGAAGAAGTGGGACCAGTTCTGGCTGTGATATTATCGAAAGCAGCAGGACTCCATGTCCGTATGAAAGCCGCTCGGCTGACAATTTTCAAGCAACAACAATCGGTGTTTTGGCTGCGGGATATTAATGCCGGTATCGTCTTCTTTCAAAATCATATTGATTTGGACATCGGCTGCGATACCAAACTCTGTCAAGGCATGGCCTTAAAGGGGGCGGTTTTTTTAGCCAGAAACAAGCTATCTGTTTCCGTTGAACATCTTAAGCTGAATCATCCCCGTCTCAACTTGTCCGGAAAACTCAATATGGAAAGATCGTTGCCTTCGACCGAGCCAAGGGTCAATTTTCAACTTACGGGCAAAGACGTGGACGTCGAAGCAATTCGAAAAGCAGCCCTCGATCTGGCCGGAGACACGCCGGTGGTTGCCGATATTTTTAATATTATAAAAAGCGGAGAAGTCCCAATAATCCAAGTGACGTCCCAGGGAAAGTCATTGGAAGAACTGGGAGAATTGGAGAATATCATCATCAAGGGCAAGATGGTGAAGGGAAAAATTTTCGTTCCGACAGTCGATTTGAATTTATCGGACGTGGAAGGGGACGCATTGATTTCCAAGGGCATTTTGTACGGCAAGGCACTCAAAGCACGGATGAAAACCTCAAAATGTCTTGAAGGAAGCCTGAAATTGAGCCTTAAAGGCAAGGATGTGCCGTTTCATCTTGATCTTGCCCTGTCGGCTGATCTGGCACAACTTCCCCCGGTCTTGAAACGTGTGGTTCATAATAAGTCGTTTATCAAAGAGATTTCACTGATTGACCATGTTAAAGGAAGGGCGACGGGAAGGCTCATTTTGGGAGACAGTATCCAATCCGTCCAATGCAATGTCAACATTTCCCATTTTAATCTTTCAGCAAATTACCGGAGACTGCCCTATCCTCTAATAATAAACAGCGGCCAATATTTTTTAAATGGAACCTCGACCGGCGTGAAAAATATAAGCGGGAGTATGGGAAACTCGACATTTACCGCAATCTCCGGAAAAGTGGACTGGGCTGGCACACCTCGCCTTCACACCGCCTCGGGCAGCGCAAAAATTGATCTGAAAGAGATATATCCCTGGGTTGTGTCTTGGGAATTGATCTCTGACAAACTTAAAGATCTGAAAAATTTAAACGGGGTTTTAAAATTGTCTTCCATAAAATTGGACGGCCCTTTTTTCGAACCTCAAAATTACCGGTTTCAATTGGCCGGCAGCGCTCAAAACCTGGCGATTGATTCATCGTTGTTACCAGCGACGTTGGACATTCCAACAGGAAATTTTAGCGCAAATTCCAAAGACTTTGTCATGACGGATTTTCAGACGCGCATGCTGGATGCATTGTTGACCGTTTCCGGAACATTGACAGGTTATTCAAGGGATCTCAGCAGTGCTGATCTAACATTCCAGGGAAAAATGGGACCGGATGCAACCGTGTGGGTCGAAAACATGCTGAAGCTATCGCCCCGCCTCAGATTTAAACCACCGGTATCGGTTTCAGCGGCACATTTAACATTGAACAATCAACAGCACATCGAATTTTCAGCAGACCTGTCCGTAACAAAAGGTCAGAACATTTCCATGGATCTTTCATCAGATCCCGAACAGTTCACCATTAAAAATCTGGTCATTCGCGATGCGATGTCCGATGCTTCCATCAAACTGATTAAAAGGAATCGGATCGCGGATGTGTTTTTTTCCGGAAATTTGCAGCAGGCATCTCTCGACCGCTTTCTGGAAAAAAATGAACTCCTTAAAGGTCAAATCAAAGGAGATTTTAATGCACATGTGCCGCTGGATCACCCATTGAACTCAAAATTTCAAGGTGAACTTAAGGCAAAACAGCTTATCCTTTCAGGAAAAAAATTATCACCGCTTGTCATCGACGATCTGTCTTTGACAGGGAAAAAAGATATTCTTCAAGTCGAATCCGCCAGATTGAGCTGGGCGGACAACCTGTTCGAGCTAAAAGGGAAGATGAACCTGTCTTTCTCCGTGCCCAAAGTGGCCATGAAACTTTATGCGAAGACGATTGACGTCGACCGATTCAAGCAGATTCTGGATAAAAATACTCAAAGAACAGACCATGGGATCGCCAAAAAATCATGGAGCTTTCCGGTGCGGGGCACCTTGACCGTCATCACTGAAAATTTAACCTATGGAAAATTCACCTGGCATCCCTTTGAAGCCGATGTTCGTTTTAATGACAAATTTGCAACTATTTCCATTACCGATGCCGATATATGCGGTATCACAACGTTAGGAAAGATGAAAATTACACCGCAGAAGACGACCATCGACTTAACACCGTTTGCCAAGAATCAAGAACTCAATCCCAGCATCCAATGCCTCTTGGATAAATCCGCAAAAATTGTCGGAAAATACAACCTTGAGGGAAATATTAAAGCACAGGGAGCAGGCAAAACATTGATGCAGGATATCAACGGGAATTTAACGTTTTCTGCGCCTAAAGGCCGCACTTACGCCGGCAGGGATTTCAGAACATTGATAAAAATTTTCAGCCTGTTGAATGTCACCGACATATTCAAAGAAAAACTTCCCGATATCGAAAACCAAGGATTTGCCTATAACTCTATCCAGGCAAAGGCGGATATTCAGAGCAGCAGAATAAAAATAAACGAGATGATTGTCGACGGCGACTCAATGAAAATCGTGTGCCAAGGATATATTGATTTGGCCAATAACCAAATGAATGTCACCGCCTTGATTGCACCGCTAAAAACCATCGACTTTGTCATTAACAAGATTCCGATCGTCAGATATATCCTGGGAGGGTCTCTCATTTCTTACCCCATCGGCATAAAAGGCAGCCTTGACAATCCGGATGTTACGCAGATCCCCCTTTCTGCGGTGGGATCGGGATTGCTGCGGATTCTTAAAAGAACGCTTCAGCTTCCGGTGAAAATAATTCAACCCGCCTCTCCCAAGCAGCGCTGACCGAGGTTTAAAATGCTAAACGTTTGCCTGAAATTAAATTTCCATTGAAAAACTTGGTAAACTTATTTATTGTACAACGAAAATGTACAGCACCCAATGGCATCAACCACATTCGAATTAAATTAATAACTTATCATATCGGCAGGTTATCGACGAAAGGAGAGCTATAAAAATGAAAAGACGCGTCATTGTTATTTTAATCGCCATCGCCATTATCGCCGCCTTTGTCACCCCTGTCGGGGCAACAGAACCTGTTAAACAGCAATTGCTGGTGGACCGGGCGAGGATTACATTTAAAAGTTTTATGATCGATAAAAACATGGCTTGGTTCCGTGAGCACTTGCCTCAGGCCAAAGGACTTTTGATCATTCCGGAATTGCTTCAGGGTGCCTGGTTTATCGGCGGTTCCGGAGGACGCGGGGTGCTCGTTGTTAAAGATGAAAATACAGGAGACTGGAGCCAGCCCGCCTTTTATACCATCGGGTCATTGAGTCTCGGCATTCAGTTCGGCGGTGAAAAGTCGGAGATTATCATGATAGTGTTTACGCAAAAAGGACTGAACAAATTGTATTCATCTTCTTTTAAGTTCGGGGGCGACGCCTCCATCGCCGTGGGGCCTATGGGCGGCGGTGCCGGCGCCGATGTCATGACGGATTTCGTTTCGTTCATTCGGTCAAAGGGCGCCTTTGCCGGCATCTCCATGCAGGGCGCCATTGTAAAAGTAAATTACGACTGGGATCAGGCGTATTACGGCCAAAAAGTCAGTCCCATCGGTATTATCAAACAGAAACTGGTGAGCAACCCCGGATCTGCCGAATTACGAAATACCATTCAGGATGCAATGAAATAATCCCGGGTCGTCAACCTGAGACCTTTGAAAAATGTTCATTTTTGTTCAAGTTCAAGGAAGGCGAAAATTTTAACCACAGGAATACATTGAGTATTTTGAGGATTAAAATTTGAGCGTGACGCAGAAATTGGGCAAAAAGGGGCGTTTTACAAAGGTTTCACCTTGCAAAGCAGGTGCATATCATGGTCAGAACCG
>CAZQAF010000015.1:0-2060 GCA_964591175.1 uncultured Desulfobacteraceae bacterium
CGATTTCAAGTCGTGGCCGTTTGTGTTATGATTTTTAAATATCAGATTGAGTGACTGAAAATTGAGGTCACCGCGAAGTAATAAAGAAGGAGGTCATATAATGGAGAAGAAACTCGTATTGGTCGAAAAGAAGGATATGATCGGCGTGATCACGCTCAACCGGCCCGAAGCAATGAATACATTTAATGTTCCCTTTGCCAGGGCATTGAATGACGCCCTGTTGGATCTGGATCGAGATGACGAGGTTCGTGTTGTCGTGATCCGGGCGGCGGGCAAGCATTTTTCAACCGGCATCTCCCTTCCTGAGTTCAAAGGAAAAAACCAAAAAGAACTTCGGGAATTTCTGAATTTGATGGATGAGTTTTACCACACCCTGCCCCGGATGAAAAAGCCGGTGATCGCTTCGGTCAAAGGCGCTGCCGTGGCCAACGGCGCAGGCCTTGTGTTTGCATGTGATATGGCCATAGCCGCCGAAAATGCCAAGTTCGGTACCACTGCCATCAACGTCGGACTCATCTGCCTGGGTCCGGCCGTACCCCTGGCGCGCCATGTCGGCCGAAAGAAAGCCCTGGAAATGGTCCTCACCGGCGATATTATCTCGGCTGCCGAAGCCCTTCAACTCGGATTGATAAACAAAATAGTCCCCCCGGACGATCTTGAAGCCGAAACCATGAAGTTTGCCGAAAAACTTGTCCAAAAGAGCCCTTTGGCAGTTCAAATCGGAAAAACCGGCATCTATGCCATGTCTGAAATTCCCTATCATCAGGCCGTAGACTATATGGATGAGCTGTTTTCTTCCCTTGGCGGTACGGAAGACGCTATCGAGGGGATTAACGCATTCCTTGAAAAACGAAACCCGGTCTGGAAAAACAAATAACCAGGAGGGCTATATTGGATTTTGATCTCACCAAAGAACAGGAAATGATCCGAAAAGAAGTTCGGAAATTTGCCCAGAGCGAAATTGCTCCGGTGGCTTTGGAACTCGACGAAGAAGAGGCGTTTTCCGCTGAACTCACAAAAAAAATGGGAGAAATCGGGCTTTTCGGAATGTTTGTTTCAGAGCAATATGACGGCCAGGATATGGACTATCTGTCTTACATTATCGCCGTTGAAGAGATTTCCAGAGTGGATGGATCCCAGGCAGCCACCGTTGCCGCCGGCAACTCGTTAGGCATCGGTCCCATATACTATTTCGGAACCGAAGAACAAAAGAAAAAGTATCTTCCAAAACTTTGCGCCGGCGAAGGGCTCTGGGGTTTTGGACTCACGGAACCCACCGCGGGTTCCGATGCCGGCGGCAGTAAAACGACTGCCGTAAAGGATGGGAATGAATGGATTCTCAATGGATCCAAAATTTTCATCACCAATGCCGCCTGCGAAATGAGTATGGGCGTCACGGTGCAGGCGATCACCGGTAAGCGGCCGAGCGGCAAGCCGGAATATACCTGTTTTCTTGTAGAGCACGGAACGCCGGGTTTTAAAGCCATCCCCATGCACAAAAAGATGATGTGGCGGGCGTCAAATACCGCGGAACTCTTCTTCGACGACGTCAGGATATCCGAAGATAATGTTTTGGGCGCCAAAGGAGATGGGTTTCACCAGATGCTTGCAACCCTTGACGGTGGTAGGCTGTCCATCGGTGCCATGGGTCTCGGAGGCGCACAAGGGGCCTATGACGCCGCTCTTAAATATGCCAAAAGCAGGGTCCAGTTCGGACAACCCATTTGCAAGTTCCAGGCTGTCGCCTTTAAACTGGCGGATAGCGCTCTTGAAATCGAATGCGGCCGAAATCTCTTATACAAGGCCTGCTGGCTCAGAGATCGAAACAGGCCCTTTGAAAAAGAAGCGGCCATGGCAAAACTTTACTGTTCCGAGCTCATGGGAAGAGTGGTGAATCATGCGGTTCAGATCCATGGGGGATACGGTCTGATGAAGGAATACAACGTAGAAAGATTTTACCGGGATCAGAAACTTCTGGACATCGGGGAAGGAACTTCGGAAGTTCAACGGATCGTCATCTCGCGTTATATCGGATGTTAGGATCGTTCGGATTGTTGATT